>CAIRMY010000124.1 GCA_903879775.1 uncultured Bacteroidota bacterium | reverse complement strand
CGATGTCCTATGAGTTGAAGTCCCCCATGAGAATTAATAGAATGAGCTTGATACCGATTATCGATCAGTGGCTTCACTGCTATTTTTTCGTTGATATCTATTTGGCTTTCGTTGTAAAGCCCAATTAAACGGGTGGTTTTCCCCGCAAACATACATCCAAAAATTAGTGTAAAATCTCTCATTTTTTACTTGAAACTACGTTGTAAATTTCCAAAAATTTTTAGGTATACACATGAACCCAAGAATCAAAGAAATTCTCGACGATTTGGCAATATTAAGCCAAGCATTGCATTCAGAGCAAGAAAATGTTGAATCATTCGACATTTTGGGGAAAATTAAATTGCTTTCGGCTCAACTCTATTTAGAGTCGGACATGGAATTAATTTCCTCTAACCACATTGAAGATGAAAAAGTTGTGGAATTTGCAAACGATGATTCTGGTGATGATTTGCCCATTTTTTCTTTTGACATTGATGAACAAGAAAACAACACAGCCATTTCAGATGATATGGTCGCAGAAATTCCTGTGATTGAACAAAAAGAAGAAAATGTTTCGCATTTTTCGCAAGTAATTCCTACCGTAAATGTAGTTGAAGAAACAATTGAAATCCCAGAGAAGATTGATTATTCTGATTCGCAAATTCACATCACGCGAACCACCATCGAAATTAATCCTGCGCCCCATATAGAAACGATTGAAGAGCCAGAAATAACATTGGAAGAGGCAGAACATATTGCAAATGAGGTTATTGAAGAAGTTATTGAAATAGAAATTCAACCGGAAATAGAAGTGAAACAACCCGAAATTGTGGTTCCTATCCCTGAAATTCATTTGCCAAAAACCGAAAATCAATATGCATCTTCCGATAATTTGGCAACTGCAAATTCAATTATCTCGAAATTTTCATTGACCCGACGCTATGAATTTATGAATTTCTTATTTGGGGGGGATATGAACAATTTTGCTGTATTCATTAGCGAAATTTTAAATGCCCCAAGTGCAGATGCACGCGAAGATGTTTTTGAAAAATGGCATGAGGCAAATCAATGGAGTCGGAAATACGAAACGGCTACAGATTTGAAACGTAGCCTGAACAAAATACTTGAAGAGTAAATCAGCAGGCGGGCATTGACCTGCTTGTATGAAGAAAATTGTTGATCATTGGCCGTTTTATTTGCCATTATTAGGTGTTGTAATTGGATTTTTAGTTCACGATTACCAATTCTTAACCGTTCCTTTTCTAATAGCTTTCTCTTGCTGGTTAGCTTGGATTGTTGTTCAGAATCGATTTCATTATTTCCAATCTTTTATTGTTACACTTCTTGTTTTTTTGATTCTAGGATTTGCTCGATTGTTTCAAGTAAATCATGAATTTCAACTCGATATGCAACATCGTTCCAAAGCTGTTGCATATAAAATTTCAATCTCTCAGAACCTGGGAAAACGAAAAAATTGGTATCGTTTTGAATGTTCAATCGATCAACTAAAACTAAAGCATGGCCAATGGGTGAGTGTTTATGATGCATCTTTGGATTTGTATTTAAAAGATAGTTTATCGATTCAAGAAGGTCAATCGCTATTGCTCCATCACGTACATTTTATAGATTATCAAGGGGCCGCATTGCCTGGCGATTTTGATCTGAGAAATTTGAAATATTCGCGAAAATTTATTGGGACAATTTTTGCGAAATCTGCAAATGTAGTTTTATTGACAAACACTGAAAATGAATATTACGCCTTTAGAAATCGCGTTAAATCTCATTTGAATCGCTTTTTTGTGCAGAATCTTTCTCCAAATAATTTAATGCTCGTGCGGCAATTGGTTTGGGGCGATAAAACACAAATTGAGAATGATTTAAAATCAGCATTCCAAATTTCAGGAACAACCCATGTGCTATCGGTTTCCGGTATGCATATGGCTTTGCTTTTTGCATTTATTCATTTTATTCTTGATCGAATTTCCCATAAAAAACAAGTGAAACGCTACATGAAATTGTCGATCATTCCCATTCTGTGGATGTATGCATTTTTTACCGGATTTTCTGCACCTGTGCTTAGGGCCGTTTCCTTTTTTACATATTATTTAATTGGCAATGTTTTCTTTGGGAGGTCATTGAAATTGTTACATGTGTTGTTGGTTGTTGGATTGGTTCAACTCTTAGTTGATCCTTTTTCAATTAAAGATATTGGTTTCCAATTGTCGTACTTAGCGGTGTTAGGATTGTCATTGATCTTGCCAATATTGAAAAAGTTTTATGAAAATTATCCGGTATGGATTCAATGGATTTTAGATGCTTTTGCCATTAGTTTGAGCTCTGCTTTAACTACCTATCCGTTGGTGCTTTTCTACTTTCATCAATTTTCGGTTTGGTTTTTATTGGGCAATTTATTGTTGTTGCCCTTGTTTACGGTGTTAATGTATTGGTTGTTTTTTATGATTTTTATGGCTTTTTTTAGTATCCCAATGGGTTGGCTCGCAACAGTTTTAAATGGGTATTTAAATATTGTGTCAGTCATTGTAAAGCAGTCAGTTTTATTGCCTCATCCTTATATTTTTGCCTATGGATTTGATGCGTTTTCATTGGTTTTTCATTTTTTATTTATCTATGGATTGCTTATTTTTTACCATAGAGGTTGGAGGTTTTTAGTGGGTTATTTCATGGGGTTTTTACTCTTGAATTTTACCATTTCTCGATATCGTAGAGAATTGGATCTTACAACTTCTTGGCAAGCAGATGTTTCTATTTCTGAGGGATATTTCAGAGTGATGAAATCTGGTAAAACAATAAAAATCCATTGCGCAGACATTATCCCTCAAGAAAAAATAAAATCTAAATTAGAATACGTTACGCACGCTTATAAAATAGATACGGTACTTTATGTTTGGAAAAATAAACCCAATTAGAAATTCTGTATCTTTGTAAGGATGTCGTTAATTTTAACAAATATTGAGGGAAGGTTGGGCACGATTGTGCTCAATAGGCCTGAGAAACGGAATGCATTGAGTTCTGAGTTGGTTGCTGAGTTGAAAGAGGCTTTCAACGCTTTTAATTCAAATAACGATGTTAAAATCATTTTGTTGAAATCTGCCGCATTGCCATTTTGCGCAGGAGCTGATTTGGCATATTTAACCCAGTTAAGAAATTTCACATTCGAAGAGAATGTTGCAGATAGTCAACATTTAAAAGAACTTTTTGAGTGCATTTATACATCTCCAAAGGTTACGATTTCACAAGTTGAAGGTCCTGCACTTGCTGGTGGTTGTGGTTTGGCAACTGTCACTGATTTTTGTTTCGCGAGTATTGAGGCGACATTTGGTTACACGGAAGCAAAAATTGGGTTTTTACCCGCGCTTGTGATGGTGTACCTCAGAGAAAAAGTTGGGATGCAAGTCATGACAGATTGGCTGCTCACAGGAAGGGTGTTTGGAGCCGATGAGGCATTTAATAAAGGTTTAATTTACGATGTATCAGCTTCAGATGAAATTGAAAAACATGTGAACGATTTTATTTCAAAACTTTTAGTGGGATCGAGCCAACAATCAATTGTAGGGATTAAAAAAATGATGCGCAATTTGCCATTTGAGAGGTCAGAGGCGCTCAATTATGCAGCAGAAATGAATGCGCATGCACGGGCTACTGTGGATTGTAAAAAAGGAATCGATGCATTTTTGAATAAGGAGAAGATTTCGTGGTAAATATCATCGACACTCATTGCCATTTATATGCCGAAGAGTTTAATGACGACAGAGAATTGGCCATTGAAAGGGCACTTGCAATGGGGGTGTCGAAAATTCTATTGCCAAACATTGATTTAGAAAGTATTGAGGGTTTACATGCCTTGGCCGATACATACCAACAGGTTTGTTTCCCAATGATGGGCCTTCATCCGTGTTATGTAAAGGAAGATTATCAATCGGTATTAAAAGTAATTTTCGATTGGTTTGAAAAACGGAAATATTTTGCAGTTGGTGAAATTGGGATGGATTTATATTGGGATAAAACCACAAAATCTTGGCAAGAAGATGCGTTCATTCAACAGGTAGAATTTGCAATTTCTAAGAATGTACCATTGGCCATTCATTCTAGAAGTGCAACCCATGAATTGATTCAATTGTTAAAGCCCTATAAGGGCAAAGTAACAGGTGTTTTTCACTGCTTCAGTGAAAGTGCAGAATTGGCCCATGAAATTATTAAGTTAGACTTCCTTTTGGGGTTAGGCGGGGTGCTTACGTTTAAAAATGCTGGTTTGCCTCAAGCTTTAGAAAAAATTGATTTGAAACACATTATTTTGGAAACCGATAGCCCATATTTGGCACCGGTTCCTTACAGAGGCAAACGCAACGAACCTTCTTACACCAGACTGATTGCAGATAAATTGGCAGAAGTTAAAGGAATATCGGCTGCTGAAATCTATGAGATTACAACAGCAAATGCGGAGAGATTATTCTTTGCACTTTAGGAAGTTACTTTTCCGATTGCACAACTCACATAAGATTTTGCATGTGTAAACCAATCATTGTCTCCTTTTGCAGGGTATCCCATTGATTTTAGTTTTTCGGATTGTAATTGAGGTTTCACAACCACCACATTTGATGTTTTCAACTTCTAAATTTACAGTTTTCATAGCTTTTTTTTATTTGTTTTATCAAAGTTAAGCAATGCATGGTGGTTGTAATATGACAAATGTCACACAACATAATGATGTAAAAAAAGAATGAAAATTAGTAAAGTTTTGACTTCACAAAACCAATTCGGTGCAAGAAGTGAACAAAAGAAACCCTCAAAACCCCCATTCCATAAGTTAAACTTCTGGAGAAATTGATGGATGAGGCTTCTTCGAAATATTTTGTGGGACAGGTAATTTCTGCAATCTGATATCCCTTCATGAAGATTTGTGAAACGATTTCGTTGTCGAAAACAAAATCGTTACTGTTTTCTTCAAATTTAATACTTTCCAAAACTTCGCGTTTGTATGCTCTGTAACCCGTATGGTACTCACTCAATTTTTGATTGATGAGAATGTTTTGGGCGAGGGTTAAACAACGGTTGAAAATGTATTTATAGGTTGGCATTCCCCCCAAAAGCGCACCTTTGCCGAGAATTCTAGATCCAAAAACAACTGGATATACGTCATTTGCAATTAAATGACACATTGAAGCAATAAGCAATGGGGTGTATTGGTAATCGGGGTGAAGCATCACAATGATATCGGCCTTCAGTTCTAACGCTTTACGGTAGCATGATTTTTGGTTGCCGCCATAACCCTGGTTTTTTTCGTGAGAAATGATATGTTTGATGCCAATATTTTGAGCAACTTCAACCGTTTTATCTGTGCTGCGATCATCAACCAAGATTACGTCATCTACAATATCAAAGGGGATTTCATTGTACGTTTTTTCGAGCGTTTGCATGGCATTGTACGCCGGTAAAACCACAACAATTTTTTGTCCTTGAATCATAGAAAATAAAATAGATTAATCTATTGGCAAACTTCCTTAACTATTGCTGAAAAACCAAACAAAAGTTAAAAATCGTTGGTTAAGCTGTAGATATTTCGATTCCCCGATTTGATGGTGATTTTCAATGGCGAAAGAACCTCAATTGGTTGTTTCAGTTCATTGTCAATGAAAATTGTAAAAATAAAGTCCTTGTTGAATTTAAAATGATTGAAGCTAAATGTTAAATATGCGATTTGATGCTTCGATTTTGAATCATAGCTTATGTTAAAATCTTGAGACATGAAGTGAATAGGTTCCTCTTTTTGATTTTTAAGACTCAAAACAATTTTAATTTTACTCAAGTCGATTTTGTCTAAATTTTGAATTCCAATCTGGCTTTCAATGTGCATGGTTGCATGCTTCAACACGCCTTCATCCAGTGTAAATGACTGAATGTTGTTTGAATATGTTTCTAAATATTGTTCGGTTGATTGATATGGGTATTGTAATTGCGTATTGCGGTGCTCTATTGTAATTGTTTTTATTTTTTGAGGGATATTTCCTTCATCAACCATGTAATGATTCGTAGAAGATTTTTTGAATTTAGGTTGTAAGATGGAATTGGTTTTTGAAAACAAATACACTTCGCTCCCAAAATGCAGGCTTCGAATTGAATAGGGATAGTGTTTTTCTAGCAATGAAATGCACCACAAAGGAATTTCAATGGCATTGGCAATGATGAGTTGTGAATCAGAAAAGTTGCGGAAATT
>CAIRMY010000123.1 GCA_903879775.1 uncultured Bacteroidota bacterium | reverse complement strand
CAGCCTGCTTTATCCCCAGAGAAAAAAAGAATCGAATTGAATATTGGACAACCTATTTTATATAACAATCAACTTAACTTAATTTATCAAAAAATCGAAAATTAAATATATGAATTCTCCTAACGATTATTCTTTAAATCCACCTTCATGGGTAACCCGCTTTTTGTGGTGGTGCGCTGGCGCAGACAATTATTTCTTAAACATTTCTCCGAAACAAGACCGAGTAAAATATGCTGGTATTGGTGGAATTGTTTTATGCACTGGTATTTTGGCTGCATTTTCTGGTGGATTCGCATTTCATACAATTTTTGGCCCTAAAGGTGATGCTATGGAAATTAGCAGAATGACCACATTCTTGGATATTGTTGGCAGTATGATATTTGGTTTCTGTTGGGGACTTATTATTTTTAATCTTGATAGATTCATTATCTCGAGTACCGGAAAAGGAGATGGCACAGATGCAATAACAGGAAAAGAAATGATACAAGCATTGCCGCGTATCATCATTGCGTTAATACTCGGATTTGCAATTTCCGCTCCACTAGAGATTAAAATCCTAGAAAGTGAAATCAATGCGGAACTTCAAAAATTTCAGGAAGGATATGTTCAAGTGTTAAACAAGGAAACAGATAAAGTTGCAAATCAACAAAAAGCAGTTTTAGAAAAAAGAAAAACTGAATATGAATTTAAGTTGTCCGTTTTCCAAAAAGAACTTAAAGTGTATGATGATGCAATTGATAATTTAGTCGCAGTCCAGCAAAATGAAATGCAGGATAAAAGAGCATATGGCTTTGGTCCAGTCGCAAAAAAGATGCAATCGGATATTGATAACAAGAAGGTAGAAAAAGAAAAATTTGTCAAAGACAAAGAAAAAGAAGTTCAAGCTCTAAATCAGCAGTTAACTAAAGTGAATACAGAAATAGACAACTATGAAAGCGATTTGAGAAAAGCTTATGCGAAGAATAAAGAGGTAGCGGGTGGCTACAGCGGACTTTTAAAACGGATACAAATTTCCCATGAAATTGGTGGGTTAATACCATGGGTGATACTCTTTGTGTTTTTAGCTATTGAAACTGGACCTATTTTCTTCAAAATGATGATGAATAAGGGGGTATATGATTTCTTAGTGGAAAATCACAACAAAAGGAGAGAAGTGGAAAATGGAATTTGGAAGGAAGATTTTGCATTTGAAGGGAAAGAAGGGATTATTCACCTTGAGAAGTGGCATTATATGGAAACAGAAAATGCTAAAATAGAAAAAATGAAGAAGTTAGGTGCGCAAAAACACTTGAGCGAAAAGGCCATCGAGGAATGGGAAAAGGCTAAATTAGATGAACTATCAAAGAATCCTCATAATTTTTATTCAGAAGGTAATCGTAGCACAAATGACAACAATGCTTGATTTTGAATAAATTTACAGTTGCAATATTGGGTCTTGAAATAGACATTTGGGATCAAATTGATATCAACGAGAAATCAAAATTCAATTCGGTTTCTGTATTTTTTGGTTTATCAATGTTTTCTGCTTTGGTTGGAATATATTTTTCGATGCTTATTGTAATAGGGGTAGTTTATCAAGCAATACTCATTACTCTGTTTTTATTCTTTATATATTTCAACGTATTTAGATTTTCATTGGTTACAATTCGAAGATCTTTCTTCACAAAGAGCAATGAAAATCTTATCATTTCAGAAGAACTTACTGCTCCCGAAAACAATGTCCTTCCCTCAATTAAGAATAAGCTTCAGAATTTGAAGCCAAGTTTTGGAGGAATTGTTAGAACTGTGGTATATGTCATCTTGATTCAAATTTTGGTTTTTGGATTTGTAGTATTGGTCAATTGGAGTAAAATCGAAAATGACAGTGTGCTTATTCGTGAACGTATACTTTCAAATTACACCAATTCAATTGAAAGGAATCAAGTTCAATTATTAGAACGGTTAAATTTGTCATTGTGTACTATCAACTCAAAAATAGAGGATCTGAAATCTATGAATGCCAATAGTTCGGATTATTATCAAAACTTAATTAAACAGAAGGGATCTTTAGAAAATGAAATCTTTGAATTTTCACAAAATTCTAAAGCGATCATGTCACAATCAGTAGCCAATTTCAAGGATCAAATTGAAAATAATTTTTTCCCGATAAAAATAATTTCAGATTCAAATTATCATCGGTCTTTCCTTTTATTTGAGATTGTTTTTATCATTTTGTTTTTTATTCCAGTAAGATTGTTGAAAAAACTCAAGGAGAATTCGGATTTTAAATATGCGGAATTAAGCAATGAAAGATTTATTCAAACTGTAAAATTAGACTATAAACACCTTGAGGAATTGTTTGATAAGAGAATCAAAAAGTACAAT
>CAIRMY010000122.1 GCA_903879775.1 uncultured Bacteroidota bacterium | reverse complement strand
CATCCCCTGAAGCGGTACAGTTTTATATCTGGAAATTTGGTGATGGATCTCCTTCTGATTCATCATTTCCAAATACATTTCATACCTATGCGAAAGTTGGCTTATTTAAAATGATATTAGAAGTCCAGTCATTCAATATGTGCATTGATACGCAAGCTGTATGGGTTCGAGTCCATCCAAAACCAACTCCGAGATATGCAGTAAAGGAAGCTTGTTTTGGTGATTTAACTAAGTTTAGAAGAATCATCGATAAATTTCCTCGTCAAGATAGTATGAATTGGAATTGGGCATTTGATGATTCCATATTAAATACAGACACTGCGGTTTCAATCAAATTTTCACAACCGGGTGTACACAAAGCAACTTTAATAGGTACTTCATTAGCGGGTTGTAAAGATTCTACATCGGGAGTATTTCAAGTGTTTTATAAGCCTCAACCGACTTTTGGACTAGATGTTTTAGCTGTTCCAAATGATTCAATTCAATGTCAGAAATGGAATAAGTTTACAATGAATATGAATTATGGAATTGATCCGAATGACACACTTAATGTGAGTAGATTCCATTGGGGCGACACGTCGGTGCAGATGCCAATTGTAACAAATTTCCATTCCTATGATACGACTGGAGTATATACTCAAAAGTTATATGTTTCAAATGTTCATGGCTGTGCCGATAGTATCACACACTCTTATGTTGTTGTTGGTTCGCCAGTGGCAGGATTCAACTACTCAGGATTGTGCATGCCTGACTCAGTTACATTTACAGACACTTTAACAACCTCTGTGAATCCGATTACCAATAGATACTGGGATTTTGGAAATGGTCAATATGATACTGGTAAAATCACAACCAAAGTTTATTACACCAATGCCGGTCCGTTTAACGCTTCTTTAATTGTTGAAACTGGAAATGGATGTTCTGATACTTTCGTGAAATCTGTGAATACTTTAATTGATAAACCAAAAGTCAATTGGTCTTTATCGGGAAGTATGCCATTATGTAAAGGAGACTCTGCAACATTTACCGTTACCGGTGGCGACTCAATTTATTGGTTGGCTGATGGAGATAGTATTTTTGTGAAACCATTTAGCAAAACTGGAACTTATAAATTCTTAGTGTATAACAAAGGAAATTGTCCAGTTTTAGATAGTGTAGACGTATATGCATATCCTCCAGCTGTAATTCAAGCACATAGCGATACCGCTATTTTCAGAGGTCGTAGGGCTCAAGTTTATGTTTCCAATGCTTTGAAAAACTTCTATTGGTATCCAGGGAAATATGTGTTAGATTCAACAAAAGTAATGGCTAAGACCATTCAATTAACAGATTCAATAACTTTGTTTGTCATGGCAACTGATTCAAACGGATGTACCGATATAGATTCGGTGCATATCAATGTAATTGATCCTCCATTGGTTAAAATCCCTAACTTAATCACACCAAATGGAGATAAACAAAATGAATTTTGGGATTTAATTGAAATACCTGATGTATTCTTATTCGACATAATCATTAGTGATAGACAAGGGAAGCGAGTGTATTCATCTACGAATTATCAAAATGATTGGAATGCTGTAGATACTGATGGCAATGCTCTGCCAAATGGTGTATATTTCTATTATATGAAAAATAGACAAACTTCAGAAGTGTATAGAGGATACATTCAAGTGATTAGATAATCAATATGAAAAAGACAATCTTAATTTTAACGATACTTGGTATAACGTTCAAATCAAATGCTCAAATGGGTGCAAGAATTGAACAGTTTTATATGGATCCATCTATCATTGTTCCAGCGGCAATTGGAACAGATGAAAAAGGTAGTGTTTCGCTTTATTATAATAAAATATTTAGTGAAACCCCAGGTTCTCCGCAACATACATTATTCAATGTTTCAATGCCAATGAAAAATAAAAACACGGCATTTGGGCTGTTGTATATGAAAGAAAATATTGGGTTCTCAGAAGTGCACAATGCTTATGCAACTTATGCGTATTCAATTGGACTTGGAAAAACAACGTTGAGCTTAGGAGTAAGCGGAGGTGTGTTGTCTCAAAATTTTGATGCAACGAAAGCTGTATATGTTCATGATAATGATCCAATTATCAATGCAATTATGTATAGTGCTCCGGTTATTAGGGCTGATCTACGCGCTTCTATTTTTGCAAAAGCAGAAAGATGGTTTGCAGGTTTCTCTGCTTCGCGACTACCGAAACCACATTTCGATTATACTTATTATAACTATAAAGCGGGGTACGATTTACAAACTCAAGCGAGTTTATTGGCCGGTTATATTGGTGATTTAGGAAATGATATGACTCTACGTCCTTCAGTTAATTTCACAATGTACAATTGGGATTACACTTATTTTCAAGCAAATTTGAGTTTCTGGTATCAAGATAAAGTATGGATAGGTATCGGTGAAAACAACCTTTGGCAATTTGGTGGAAACGTTGGATTTAAACCCCAAGATGATATTTCAATATCATATTCCTATACTGTTCCAGATGGAGAACAAAGAGGTTTACTTGGACCAATCCATGAGTTTAGAGCAACCATTGGTTTCGGAGCTCTAGGTGGTGGTGGCAGCGGTGATGATGGTTCGTCTAAGAAATCGGATGATGAAGAAACGGATTCAAAAGAAGAAGCTTCAAACGCAAGAAAGAAAAAAGAAGTAACGGCTACATGTCTTAAAGATATGGAAGACTTTGGTACAGGGAATGATTCAACTGGCATTCGTTTGCCAAACATTGAAAAAGTAAAACCTTCGGCTGGTTTCTATCTGGTTGCTGGTTTACATAGCAATGAAGATAAGGCGAATCGCCAAATCAAAGAGTTATATATGAAAGATGTCATTGCATATAAGTTTTTCGATCCGAAATCTAAGAGCTATTACGTTTACATGAAATACTTCTTCACCGAAAAAGATGCAAACAAAGGTTTGTTCTATTATGAATCTACTGTTCCAAATATGTGGGTGAAAGAACTAAAATAAGCAATTAAGCAAATTCAATTAATTCAAACATGCCGCAAATTGCGGCATGTTTTGCTTTTAGCCCTTGTGCCAAATACCCAGCAATTAAGCCCGTTAATTTGTCTCCGCTGCCTCCTTTAGCCAAACGTTCATTTCCGGTGCCATTTACATATATTTCGCCATCAGCACAAAACAAAATGGAATATGTATCCTTCGCCAAAATGTGAATTTTTTGCTTTCTCGCAAATTCAGACAAGAATTTCCATTTGCTATTCTCATTGTCGAACTTCCCAAAGAGTCTTTCTAATTCCTTTGGATGCGGAGTGAATATGCTATTTTCAGGAACTCGTTGAATTAAATTCTTGTTTTTTGCGATAATATTAAGTGCATCAGCATCGAATACCATTGGTGCAATAATTCTTTTACCAAGCATGAAACTTAAAAATGCTGTTGTTTTTGCAGATACGCCCAATCCGGGACCAATGGCTATAGACTCATATCCTTCAATCTCTAAATAATCGGCAGCTTTACCATCGAGCGCCGATTCTTTAAATTGGATTTCTGGCATCGTTGTTATGTAGGGCAGGGTATTCATGTGACTGCATATTGTAACATTGCCGGCACCAACTTGAGAAGCCATTTTTGCGGTCATGCATATGGCACCGTGCATTCCAGTATTTCCTCCAATAACTAAGGCGTGCCCTCTATTTCCTTTATGATCGTGTTTTTTATGTTTGGGAAGTGTGCTTTCTATGAATTCTGTACTTTTACCCTTCGTCAGAAACCAACCAAGAGGCGTTGGTCCTTGGGTTTCGTTCAATCCAATATCAACGCAAACAATGTCTTGCTGGTAATTTCTACTTAACAGAGCTGGAGATACCGTGCCCAAACAGAATGTTTTATTTGCATGGATATAGTGTCCCTCAAAATGATCCCATGTACCAATTCCCGTAGGATTGTCGATACTGAAAACGATGGGATTCAATTCATTGATTTTTAAAACAATATCCTTTATCTCGCCGTCGAGGGCTTTGTTTAAACCTGAGCCAACAATTGCATCAATGATAATTTGATCTTTACTTATAAAGAAATCCTCAATGTTTTTTACCCGTGTAATTTTCACGGTGGTTAATTCAAGCAAACGAAATTGTATATTGTGTTCAATTGTGTACTGAGATTGATTTTGAAGGACAGAGACTTCAACTAAATATCCCTTAAAATTTAGAATTCTCGCAATGCACAATCCGTCGGCTCCATTGTTGCCATTTCCACATACAATATGAATTGGCACGCCTAGAGAAATTTCTTTTTCGAGCTTTCTAACAAGTTGATAACAAGCCCTTTCCAATAAATCTATTGAAGGAATTGGCTCAGCCAAAATGGTTGATTTGTCTGCCAATTTCTTGTTTTCAGAACTAAAAATAGGGAATCCAATTTGCTTAATCATCACTGCAAAGTAAGTGCGTATTGAATTAAATTAGCCCCCATTTGGAGCGCTTTTTCTCGAATTTCAGGCGAATCGTTATAAAGTTCTGGATCTTCCCATCCATTGCCTAAATCGCACTCATAATCGTAAAAACAAACCAATTTACCTTCCCAAAACAAGCCTAAACCCAATGGTGGCTTACCATCATGTTCATGAACCTTAGGAAGTCCGTTGTTAAATTGAAATTGTTGATGGTAGACAGGATGATTGAATGGAACAGGTTTGAATTCTAATTCGGGGAATACTTTTTTCATTTCTCTTCTGATGAAAATATCCATTCCATAATTGTCGCATATATGCAAAAATCCTCCAGCGATTAAATAATTTCTTAAGTTTTTTGAATCGCCCTCATTGAATATAATATTCCCATGGCCCGTTAAGAATAGAAAGGGGAAATTAAATAATTGTTCCGAACCAACTTCAACAATAACCTCATCTTCCTTTAAATTGGTTTTGATGCGAAAATTGCAAAACTTAGTTAAGTTTTTTAAGGCAGTTTTGCTACTATACCAATCACCACCGCCACCATATTTTACTCTGCCAATTTGCACTTTTGGTGAGCTTTGAGATACCAATTTATTGGATATTCCAAATATAAATATGAATCCTAGTATGAAGGATTTTATGCATTTCATGATTTAAATATACAAAGTAATCAGGAAAATTGTTCCAATGATAATTCTATAATATCCAAAAAAGGAAAATCCTCTTGATTTCACCATGCCTATAAAGAATTTTACGGCAAAAGCTGCTGTGATGAAACTTATAGCGTTGCCAATGGCAATATCGGATAAATTGGAAGCACTTAATTGATCCCAATTTTTGAGAATTTTATATGCTGCTGCTGCTGATAAAGTAGGTATAGCCAAGAAAAATGAAAACTCAGTGGCTGCACTTTTTGATAATTTGCAACCCAATCCACCTGCAATGGTTGCCGCACTTCTGCTGGTTCCTGGAATCATTGCAATGGTTTGAACAAGTCCGATAATGAAAGAATCTTTGTAAGTCATCTCGTCAACTTCTTTATTTCCAGGCAAAAGAATTTTGTCCATAAAAATCAAGAAGGCACCAACCAAAATAAGCATAACAGCAACAATGACTGGTGTTTGCAGCATTTGTTCGAGGATATCGTCAAAAAGAAAACCTAACAAGGCGGCAGGGATAAATCCAACAATTAATTTTGAGTAAAAAGAAAACCAATTCGCGGTAAAAAATCGTTTCCAATAGAGCACGACCACAGCAAATATTGCTCCAAATTGAATGGAAATCATGTAGGTGTCTAATTGATCACCTTCTAATTTCAACCATTCTTTAAACATCATTAAATGACCTGTACTGCTTACTGGTAGGTATTCAGTAAGCCCTTCGACGATGGCTAATGTGGCGTTTTCAAGCCAAGTCATTTATTTCTTTTTGTAAAAGATTGCATAAATTCCCAGAACAAAGCCAGCAATCACAACAATGGGAGCAAGGGTTGTTCTACGAAAGTCATAAATATTGCCATCTTTTCCGGCCATAAGAAAGAAACCAATCACAATTACAAGTACACTAATGATTGTTAAGGTATAGTTTTCTTTACTAAAAATCATTCCTTCTTTACTTTCAGTAAGATTGGATTCGTTTTTGATATTTTTATTTGCGCTCATAATTAGTATAAATTCTCAATTTTTGTACGTAAAAATTTTCTAGTGCTCCACCAACTGCAAATTGTAGCAAGTAGAACTCCAAATATAGCAATAGAAACTGAAACTATAAATAATTTTTGTATTTGAATATGGTTTCTAAATTCGAACATCATTGTAGACCATTCGCCATTTGGCATGAGTTCGGGTAGTTGCCAGATAATAAACCAAATTAAACCGAAAGATATTGGAATTGCAATGATTGCATATTGAAAAAATGTTAAAATTATGGGTCGAATAATAAAAGAGTTCGTTGCTCCAACAAATTGCATGCTCTTAATTGTATGCCTGTTTGCAAATATCCCTAACCTCACAGCACTTTGAATGAGCACAATTGAAATGATGATAAATAACAGTGCAAGAATCATATAAACGATTTGCATTTTTTGAATGTTTTTAGAAATGGTTTCCAACCAATTTTTTTGAAAAACAACATCTTCAATTTGCGGATCTTTTTTGAGTTCTTTAACAACTTGTTCTTGGAATTTAGGTTCCGCAAATTCGGCCTTGGAATAAACTTCAACGCTCAATGGAAGCGTGATCGTTTCTACATAGTTCATGAAATCTGGGTCATATTTGTCTCCCATTTCTTTCATTCCTTGTTCTCGGGTTACAAAACGCGTGTTTTTCACCCAAGGTTTTTTGTTCATATTGTTTTGAAATTCAATAGCTTGTGCCTCTGTAACGCTATCGTTAAAATATATATCGATACTCGAATTTTCTATTACATATTCACCAAGCCCTTTGAAACCAATAACCGTGATTCCAAGAAGTCCTAAAATAAACATAACAGCAGCCAGGCTCAAAATACTAGGCAAAGCACTTGGTTTTCTTCGTTTGGTCGATTTTTCTACCATATAT
>CAIRMY010000121.1 GCA_903879775.1 uncultured Bacteroidota bacterium | reverse complement strand
TTTCGTGTGCTTCTCCAAATAGTTGCTTAGTTAGGACTTTTATTGCTTGTTTTGATTCTACATTTTCATTCAAATGGTCACATGTTGGGGTTTTGGAAGAATTTATTTCAGGAACTAGTTGTGGAGCCAATTATGGTGGAATGCACGTTTTTCCTGATGAATCAGTAATTTTAAGTCAAAATGTTGCAGGCGAATCGAAAGTTCTTTTTGATAATGTTTCTTGTGAGCCAAGAGCCTTACTAGATAGTTATTATGATGGTATTGTGGCTAAAATTGCTGGAGATGGAACTGTTTTATGGGTAAAGCGGTTTGATTCTTCTGATAATGCAAACAATTTTATTAATGCAATAACAGGAGATGGACTTGGAAATTCATATTTGTTAATGTACAGTGGACAATATCAAAATACGGATGGAAGTATCTACACCAATGCCATTGTTTCAAAAGTTGATGTAGATGGAAATGTGCAATGGTACAAGGGCACAGATAATGGTGCTAATGGAGGAATATACTTTGAAGTAAGAGGATTTAAAGAAGATGGCAAAGGTAATGTTTATGTGGCAGGTGGATTCTCTTGCTTGCAGGCGCCATTGCCAGACTTTAATGGCAACATTTTGCCATGGGCTACACCCGTTTATCAATATCCTTATGCATTCGACGCCTTTATTGCAAAACTAAACAATTGCAGTTCTTTGCCCGTAGATATTGTTTCAAACGAAAACCAAACATTTTGTAACGAAGACAGCGCTTTCGTTGAAGTTTCGGGTGGCCCTAATTTCTTATGGTCTGACGGAGATACTTCACAAACCCGATTTATCAACGAATCAGGAATCTATACCGTTTTGTCCTATAATAACGCAGGATGTTATGGCAATAGAGATACGTTAAATTTAACACGACTGGATGAAATTGTTAGTGAACAAAACATCCAAATTTGCGCGGGCGAAAAGTTCACTATTGGCAATCAAACCTATGAGCAATCGGGTATTTATCAAAATACGTTAACTGCTGCCAATGGTTGCGATAGTTTGGTTACCACCAACTTAACAATTGACACTTTAAATGCATCAATTGTATTAAACAATAGTGTATTTACCGCATTGAATATTCCGCAAAATGCCCAATTGCAGTGGTTGAATTGTGATACTGATTTTGCAATAATAACCGGCGAAACAAACCCAAGTTATTTTGCTTCTTCTAATGGGAATTACGCAGTGGAAATGAACTCAGGCAATTGCCGCGATACTTCCGAATGCATTGCTATTTCAAATGTTGGAATAAATAATCCCATACAAAAGGTATTTGTAATTTATCCCAACCCGGCGAAAAATCAGCTTTTCATTGAAAATCAATTTTTGAATGCCTATGCATGGCAAATAATAGATGCCACCGGAAGAATCATTAAAATGGGACACGTGGAAAAAGAAATAATTGAATCAATTCAAACACCAGAATTGGCTGCAGGTATTTACACAATCCTCATACATTCAAACGATTTACTTTTCACAAAACAGATTCAAATCACACACTAAAATCAATGATATGATACACCTCAACTTTCATTGCATTAAGTGCAAAGTGGTATTAATTGCTTTAGTGCTGTCATTTTCGAATGCAAACGCACAAATTCCCGCCTTCCAGTGGGTGAAAACGTTTGGCTCTATTCAGCAAGATTACATTAGCGATATGGTCATTGATAAAAATGGCTTCATCTATGTTTTGGGAACATTTTCCGAATCATATGTTTTTGGAACACATCCCGATTCATTGCATGCAAATCCGAACGATTCACTTTTTCCTAT
>CAIRMY010000120.1 GCA_903879775.1 uncultured Bacteroidota bacterium | reverse complement strand
CTCTTTGCCACAGTTTTCTAACCATCCCTTTATGAATCAAGCCACATTATTCAATGTAAAGCATAAAAAAGCCCTGGGATTTCCAAGGCTTTTCTTATAGAAATTTTAAAATCACAAATTATTGTATGACTATTTGATCAACGTGAAATCTATTTTCATCATTCTTTAATCGTACTGTATAAATTCCTTTCGCTAAGTGACTCACATTCAATTTGTAAGATTTGTTCACTTCAACAATTTGTTCCATGCATTTTTGACCATTCATTGACCATATTTCCAATGTACCATCAGATTTAGAATCCCAATTCAACCAATCCTTAACTGGATTTGGATATAAACGACCGTATACCAATGAATGACCATCCTTGATACCAACAGACATTAAAGAAATCTTATTCGATGAATCGGAATTACATCCTGAATTCATATAAACCGCAGTGTAATTTCCCTTTTGTTTGGCATGATAAAAATCACCATTGCCAACATTGATGCCATTTCTATACCATTTCACAGAACCTCCAGTTGGCTTGCCAATCACATAAAATGTATCATTGCTGCATTTGATGCTAATTTTCTTCACTTTCAACACAACCGCATCATTGTTGCTAAAAACACTTGCTGGAACCGCACATTTTGCTGTCGATGTAACTTTCAAACTAAAATTACTGCTGTCTGCTGATATATTGTATTTTTTAAAATACGTCAATGTGTCTTTTCCTGTTAAAATAGCTCCATTCATATACCATTGATATTTCAACTTTAATCCAACCATTTTTGAATTGGTTGGTGTACTTATGAATCCAACTGAATCTCCAAAACATGGTTTTGTAGGACTATGAGTTAAAAACAAACCCAACCCAATGGTATCCTGTACAACAATATCTTTTGATTTAGTATTTGAACCCGAAACATTTGTAGCTGTTAATTTAATGGTATATGTCCCATTTTCTGAGAATTTCACTTTAGGACTTTTAGAAGTTGAATCACCATTTGTATATGTAACATAAGTCGATGGTGTAATTGACCATTTCCAAGAAGTCGGTAAATTTTGAGTTGAATCGATTAAGGTAACAATTTGATTGACACAAGGATTTTTATCTGAAAAGCCCAAATTTGTGATAGGATCTAAAATTGACCAAGCATTTGAAGTGAAAATCCCTCGACCGTGTGTAACAGCCATGACTGTTTGGTCTGAACTTCTGTATTTTAGTTGCAAGGTTTTTACTGACCCCATCCCTACGTTATATTCAGTCCAGGTTGGAACAGCAGAATACAAATTATTGGTTCCATAAACACCTAATTCAGTGGCAATCAATGCTTCTCCCCATCTTTTAGGATTAAACAATAAACCCCAAATTGGCATGTCTGTAAACCCAGCATCTTTTACACCCCAAGTAGCACCTGCATCAGTTGAAACATAGATGTTTTTAATTCCATAATTCGACAATGTCACAGCAATGGTATCTTTATTAAGTATACTTATAGAAGATACATTGCCTGCATTTATTGTGCCCAATTGAGTAAAAACAGGTGTTGTAGCCCATGCATCCGCTGTTTTATAAATGGTTCCAATATCCGTACCAACAAAAAGTTCCGTTTTTCCAGTCGTTGGATTTTTAAATGTAGCAAAAGCACTTGCTTTTCCTGGTGAACCAGATGACTTAACGGTAATTGTTCCGAGGGTGCCTGGTGCTGTGGTTAATTTAATGCGGTAAAGTGTTAAAGCATCTTTCCCAGAAAAGAAACCAGCTCCATTATCATCCCAAACCGATGGATTGATAAATTTACCAGTATTGCCATCCGAAATCAAAGGATTTGAAGAAGCCCAGCCATCAGTAGTGTAATTAATGTTATTGTACACATAGGCTGAAATTTGTTTTAAATTATTTGAGGGACTTATAAAACAATATGCTCCATCTCCCCCGCTAACCATGTTCCAATCTGAAATTGTTGCATTGGTTAATAAATGTGTTCCATTGTCTTGAGCCCCAGCAATAAACATATTTTTATTCGCTGTTTGCGATAAATCACCAGCATAAAACTGAGTGGCATAATATCCATTATTTCTGTCGGACGTTACATCTGTATTTCCTGGGTTGTTTGTGATGTTGTTTGAATAAAAAACACCTCCATCACAACCAAAAAGCACGGTACCTAAGGTATTTGGTTTGAATATAATCGCATGTTGATCGGCATGTACATATGAACAATTTAAAGAACTTAATCCAGGATTGTTAGACCATTTGCTAATTTGAACCCAAGATGAACCTGAATTGGTAGAATAAAACAAATCTATACCTCCAACAATCAACCTGTTTGAATCTAATGGAGAAACTGCCATTGTTAAATCATACCAAGCTTGTCCCCTAGTGAAATCTGTACCCGGAATGCCTTGATCTGCATCTTTAGGCTTTTTCATGCTCGACCAAGTTGCACCGCCATCTCTCGATTTAATTAAGGTGTCAGCTTTCCCGCCTGATTCAAAAAGAGCATAAATTGTATTCGCATCATTTGGAGCACACGCAATTTCAACCCTACTTAACTTATCTGTATGCGCATATCCTTGATACCAAGTTGTTCCATTGCTCGAATAAAAGATTCGTCCTCCACCTCCATCATTCGTTGGTGTACCATATGGATTCTTGCGAGTTCCCAACCAAATTTTATTATCCTTTGCAATTTCAATGTCCGCAATTGAATATTGAGGTGACGACACCAATGGAGATGACCAAGTTGAACCGCCATCTGTACTTTTCTTTAGTCCATAGCTTGAAATGCCATTCCATTGACCTCCATAATACAATGCATCAACTGCCACCCAAACTTCAGACGTACCACTTACATTTCTTACTGCTATATCATTTACATACATATACGATGTAGAACTTGATAGCAAAGAAAACGAACTTCCACCATCGGTGCTTTTATAAATTCCTTGTCCCCTTGAAGAACTATTGGTTGTACCCCAACCTTCCCCGGTTCCTACATAAATGATTTTTGAATTGTTTGGATCAAAAGCAATGCAAGAAACTGTAATATTCGACCAAACACTACTTACAGAAACCCATTGACTTGTGCTACTTGTGATATCGTTGTTGTACCATAATCCACCGGTGACCGCCCCAGCCCAAACTTTTTTACCTGTAGCGTCGTTAGGGTCCCATGTTAAGGCCCTTGTTCTGCCACCCACATAGTTAGGTCCTCTTAAATTCCAAGTTGTGTTTGAAGTACCAGGTTGGATTGAAATTTCACTTGCTGCTTGTTTCGCCAAGATATTTTCAATTTCCTTGTCTAAAACTTCTGGTGTTGGTCGTTTTAAACTTGGATTCATTGTTGCAATATATTCTTGTTCCCAGTATTTATCAGGGGTTAAAAATCTTGCTGATTGTGTTTTTTTGTATTTTTCTCTATTTTTTCTAAATTCTTTCTCGATTTTAGAAATGTTACGAGCATGTTTCTTTATTGAAACTTCTTTATATTGTTGACTTTCTTGAGAATAAGATATGTTAATTAAACATATACTTAAACAAAAGAAAAGCGTTTTGATACTGTTGTGATTTTTCATAATTGTTAATTATTCAACCCAAGATTTGTAATAATTGGGATCTTCAACCTGCATGGCTTCCTCGGTGATCATTAAAGGATAAAACGGATCGATCATGACAGCAAGCTCCAATGTCTCTTTTTTTCCAATACTTTTCTCAACTGTTCCGGGATGTGGACCATGCGGAATTCCTTTCGGATGCAGGGTAATCATTCCACGCTCTACATGTTTACGGCTCATGAAATCGCCGTCTACATAGTATAAAATTTCATCACTATCTACATTGCTGTGGTTATAAGGCGCTGGAATTGATAATGGATGATAATCATACATTCGCGGCACGAAACTACAAATTACAAAGTTACGTCCCTCAAAAGTCTGATGAATCGGAGGCGGCATGTGCAACCTACCTGTTATCGGCTCAAAATTATGGATACTAAAACCATAGGGATAACTATATCCATCCCAACCAATGGCGTCAAATGGATGAGAAGCATAAGTGTATGGATATATTGTGTTTTGCTTCTTAATCATTACCTTAAAATCTCCCAGCTCATCATGTGTGGTGAGGTTCTGTGGTAATTTGATATCCCTTTCACAATATGGAGAGTGCTCAAGTAATTGACCAAAAGAGTTTTGATATCTTTTTGGGGGATAAATTGGCGTTGGAGATTCGGTGATCATCAAACGATTGTTTGATCCATCGAATTCAAATTGATAAATCGTTCCTCTAGGAATGACCAGGTAATCACCGTATTCAAAAGGAATTTCGCCAAAAATAGTTTTCAGCTTGCCCGTCCCTTCATGAATAAAGATAACTTCATCATTGTCGCTATTTTTAAAGAAGTAATCAGAATTGCCTTTTGTTGGAGCCGCAACAGAAATTGTTAAATCGCTATTTGTCAATAAAGCTTTTCTGCTTTTGATATAATCATCTTCTGGTTTTGTATTAAAAGTTACAAAACTCCGACTTTGCATATTTTGTTTTAACGCAATTTTAGGCTCTACACTGAATGGAGTTCCAATGTCCTTTACCAATGTTGGCGGATGGCAATGATAAACCAAAGAATATAAGCTATTGAAACCTTCAGTACTAATGAGTTCTTCAGAATACAATTGACCATTGGGCTTTCTGAATTGCGTGTGTCGTTTTTTGGGGATTTCTCCCTGTTTATAATAAAATGCCATACAATATACTATCGAATTACGAATATAATTATTGTCATTCAATTATTGAACCAAATCCTTTAAGTGTTGAATAAATTGTCTGATTTGCAATGAATAAAGATCACTTTTTTAATAAAAATGAGTATATTTGATAAAATTGCTTGCGAAAATGAATTATACAAAATTGACAATTCGATTTTTATTCATCGCTTTTCTATTTGTGTCATGCACAAAGGAGGAAACTGTCATTCGCACCAATAACAATCCTCCAAAATACTCTGAAATCTCGACAATCATGGTTGAGAATTATATCAATAGACTTTTTATTGATGTTTTAGGGAGAGAGGCCACCGATGTTGAGCGAATTGACATTCTATTGAAGCTCAGAAAAGGAAAGTTAAGTCCTGTTTGCAGAGATTCAATTGTGAAACAATTGCAATTTGATACAATCTACAGAATTGGCGATTCAAGCTATCGCAAGGCATATACAACTAGAATTTACAATATTTGCAAATCAAGATTTCTCGAGGGTGCTGCAGATATGGATATTGCCCAACAATCCGGCAATTTAGGATTTGCCATATTGCTTTATCAATTGGATGGTGATTCGGTTGCAATGTTCTCTGCTATCAATCAGAAAAAATACTACGATCGCATTTTAAAAAGCAATTATTGGTTGAGTCGCAACACAATCTCTTACAATCAACTTTGCGAATACATGCTGAACAATGGTATATATGATTTAATCAATATGGGTTCTTTCAATTTCGTGAATGCAGCATTTGATGATATTTATGGTCGAAAGCCCAGCTCAGACGAGTTTAATCGGTCTTTTAAGATTATAGAAAAAAACATTCCTACATTTATTTTCAATCAGGTAATTTCTAATAAAAACGAATTTTGTGAAGGAATTACAACAACTTCTGGCTTCTATGAAGCTGAAATTAGATGGTGGTATTTCCAATATATTCGGAGAGAGATCAATTCAAGTCAATTGTACCCAATTTTATCCAATTATTTGAAAGATCACAGCATCGAAAATATGCAAAGAACAATACTTATAAGTGATGAATATGCGCAGTTTTAATATTAAACTAATTGTTAAATTAATCATATTCAATTTATTGATTATGAACATTTATTGCACGAAAGAGATTCACATGCAATACCAAGTAAATTCAGCGAACATTTACGAGACTAAGGCACAAAAGTTCAAGGCTAAAAACGAAGCCGAATACATATCTATCCTATTCACCAATTTATATCAAAAAGCAATTGACCCGATGGTATTGTTTCAAGCTCAAAGTGTATTGTATAGCATTGGCGATCAAAATGTTGCAAAAGAAATGCTATTGAGCGGTTACTTCAACAATCCCAACATTATCATTCCTAGCAATTCAGAAATGCGAAAGGATATTCCCAAATTCATTACAGAAACATACAAACGTTTTTATTTGAGATACCCTACCGAAGCAGAAAAAGTTTATTTCACCAATTATATTCAAAACAATCAAGAAGTTACAGTTGAAATGATTTATACAGCTTTTTCAACAAGTGACGAGTATTCGTTTTATTAAACATAACAATGAGAAGAAAAGAATTTATTAGAAAATCGAGTCTTACAGTTGGTGCGGGCATCGTAGCCCCATACATTCTGCCATCTGGTAGATTGTTTGCGAAAACAGGTACTGAAAAGGCAGAACATGTAGTGATGGTTATGTTTGCTGGTGGCGTTCGTCAACAAGAAAGCATTTTAGGCAGGTATTTGGAAGATAGTCAGGGAGTTTCAGGCGCTGCTGGAAATATCATGCCCAATTTATTCAATGGAAATGCTCCGACAAAAAAAATAGTGTACGGTCAAGATATCGCGGGACAAACCAAAGGATCTGATCCAATTCCAAGATTACTTTCCGATGCTTTGGCAAACAAAGGTATGATATTTAATGAAGTGAGAGCCCAGAGTGCAGGACATTATGTAGGCTTAAATACTTTATTGACAGGTAGTTTGGGTACTGCACAAGGATTAAAGACGAGACCTGTGTCCCCCACTATTTTTGAATATTTAAGAAAACATAGAGGATTTAAAGCCACAGATTGTTGGTTTGTGGGAAACGGTATTGGAAATAGTACTCCCCTGCTAAATTCAAGTAGCAATGAGCGTTATGGATTGGATTATGGTGGAAATATGTTCATTCCACCTGTAACTTTTGGAAGTTATGGTCGGAACATACTTTCAAATTCAAAAGCTTATTCAAACAATGAGTTAAAGCCAATGTATGAAATGAAAAACTTTTTAAACAATAGTTTCGCATTGGAAAATTCACTTCAAACAACCATAAAAAACACAGATGATGAACGAACGCAAATTAAAGAGTTCATGCGTAGTGTATACACCAAGCAAAGTTTAGGACAAATAGCAATGCCACCAGCGGCTAGCTCAGGTGATGCCTTTAATGTTGCTTATTCAGCAGAGATTTTGAAAGAATTCAAACCCAAAATGCTTGCTGTAAATATTTCAGAAGTTGATGGTTGTCATTCTAATTTTACAGGCT
>CAIRMY010000119.1 GCA_903879775.1 uncultured Bacteroidota bacterium | reverse complement strand
TCGATGTATTGAGTCACTTGATTGGCATTATTCCCCCAAAGTAAGAAAATCACTTTTTCATGCTTTTCTGAGATTTCAGCCACACAATAATTTGTAAATGCCTGCCAACCGATACCTTGGTGCGACAAAGGTTGATCTTTTTCAACCGTTAAAATTGTATTGAGTAGAAAAACTCCTTGGGAAGCCCATTTCGACAAATCGCCGGTTTGCAATGGTTCACAACTAAATTCATCTTCTATTTCCTTGAAAATGTTTCTCAAAGACGGTGGAATTTTAATTCCTTCATTTACTGAAAACGCCAATCCATTTGCTTCACCTTCACCGTGATATGGGTCTTGTCCAACAATTACAACTTTGACATTGTTAAAGTCGCACATTTCAAAAGCCCGCAATATTTCCGTTTGAGGAGGGTAAATGATATCCCCTTCTTTTTGTTTCTGTTTGAGAATATTTTGAATACGTTTTAACCCATTAATTTGATGACTGTTTCTAAACAGTTTCATCCAACTCGATTCTTCTGATAGTCCAAACATATTAATTCAAAAGTTCCTCCAGTTCTTCAATATCCAAATTGGTTAAAACAGCATCTTCATCGGGTATAATGCTTTCTGCCAATTTGGTTTTTTTCATTTGTAGTGCTAAAATTTTCTCTTCAATGGTATTTTTGGTGATGAATTTATAGCTCATGACTGTTTTGTTTTGACCAATTCTATGCGCCCTATCTTCGGCTTGCTTCATGGTGAATGGATTCCACCAAGGATCTGCTAAGAAAACATAATCGGCTGCTGTTAAGTTCAATCCACTGTTTCCTGCCCTTAAACTCAATAAAAATATTTTAATTTCCGGTGTATTTTGGAAAACATCAATTTGATGCGCTCTTTCTTTTTCATCCATTGAACCATCGAGATAACAATATTGAATCTTCGATTCTTTGAGGAGTTCAGCTATGTTTTTAAGATATCCTACAAACTGAGAAAATAACAATATTTTATGCCCATTCTCAATTGCTCTCACCAACATGCGAGATATTTCATCATCTTTACCACTTCCACCCTCATAGTTTTCGTCTTTGAGGCTAGGATTCAAGGCCAATTGACGAAGGTGCATTAAACCATTGAATATTTTCAGTCTAGATTTACCAATTCCAACTTGATTGACATGATTCAAAATTTCATTACGATATTGTGATTTAATTTTCTCATAGAGCTCTTCTTGTGCTGGACTCATTTCACAATAATGTATTTTCTCAATTTTCGGCGGCAATTCTTTAACAACCTGACTCTTGGTTCTTCTCAATACAAAAGGGTCGATGAATTTTCGTAATTCTTCTGCTTTTTTTGCATTCGAAGATTTTTCAATTGGCTTGATAAATTGATTTTCGAAGAATGTATAACTGCCCAATAATCCTGGATTTAAGAAATTCATTTGACTCCAAATATCTAACAAGGTATTTTCGATAGGTGTACCAGTTAATGCAATTCTATTTCGTGCATTCAATTTCAATAAATTGCGCGCAGTGAGTGAGCTTGGATTTTTAATTGCTTGACTTTCATCTAATACTACGCAACGATATTCGAAGCATTTTAGAATCTCGATGTCGTTTCGCATGGTTCCGTAGCTCATGATTACAACATCAACATCTGAAAATTCAGGGATTAATTTATGCCTATGAATGCCATTATATTTGATAACTTTCATCGTAGGGCAAAACTTGCTCGCTTCCGATTTCCAGTTGTATAAAAGCGATTTTGGACAAATCACCAAGGTTGGACCATGATAAAATTGATTGTCTGGAACCTTAATGGTGCCATGAATGATGCCTTCAATCTCTTTTTGTTTTAATTTTTGGGGGATAGAGGTTGGATGGTATTCATGATTTTGAAGCGATTGAATCACGGCTAAGGTTTGAATCGTTTTACCCAAACCCATATCATCGGCTAGTAATGCACCAAGTTTATTGTCGAGTAGAAAACGAATCCAATTATAGCCTTCTTTTTGATATTCTCTTAATTCGGCAACAAAATCTGGTGGCAAATCATAATCTGGCAATTCATCTGTACTCAAGACTTCATTCCACTTGGTTTTAGGGAGTTCTTCTTCTAGTAAATCTTGCAAGCCATCTAACAAGCCAACATGTATGTTTTTAAGTCGAAGTGTTTTGTCATCAAACTCAGCTAAATTAACAATCTGAGAGAATCGGGCAAACCATTCTTCTGGCAAAATTGCAACTGAACCATCAGGTAAGATAAACTCTATTTTACGTTTTAAAATATTGTCTTTAAGTCTACTGAATGGTATTTCAAAATCTCCAAATTTTACAATAGCCATCACATCAAACCAATCTTCAAACTGATTGACTTTGATTTTCAGTTCAATTTTCCCGAGGAAATAATTAACTTCTGTAAAATCTTGCTCAATTTTAAATCCTTTGCGCTGTAAATCTTCATTATGTTCATTAATCCATTGAATCAAGGAATAAGCACCATCTTCCAAAGGAACTGAGAATAAACTACCTTGGTTTACTTCTAGACCAAACTCTTTAAGAATTGAAATTTTTTCATTTTCAATTTGATATGAACGTCTAATTCTATGAAAAGTAAATTTGCCATCTTTTTCTTCCAGTGAAACGTTCACCCTTTTGTTTACATGATAAGGAAACAACCAATCGCCGTATTTAAAATAAAGCAAAATATGGCTGTCTTTATCCCAAACTTTAGACAATTTCAATACTGGTTGAACATCTAGTTGTTCTGTAACAATATCAAAACCAACGGCGTAAACATCATGATTTTCTAGCAAAGGCAGTACAAATTTTTGCATGTATACTGCTTCTTGATTTGGTTCAATATGAATGAATTTCTTAGTCAAAAACGGTTTAATTTTTTGACCATCTACCCTATCAGGAAAGAAAAGCAACTTTGTATCTGTTAACATCCAAGCTGGCTTATTCACCAACATTTCACTGTCGTTTTCGTGAAAATTTACTCTTGCATCTTGATGTTTTACAGTTGCAAAATAATTCATTCCTTCTTCGTCTCTCCTAAAGTGAAACAACACTGATGCTGGTTCATTTACGAAAGATATTGGAGACCCCATTGGCTCCCCTGTTTTACTCACCCAGAAAATTTGATAATCCTTTACAATATTTAAAATTTGAACCAATTGACGTTCGATAAAGGTACGAACTTGGACTTTAATTTCTGGAGTAAAATGTTTCAATAAAAAATCGGCCGGACGTAATTTTTTTGTTCCGGTATAGAACTTCTTCATGATTGACTCAACTTCAAATGCTTCAATCATTTGAACCGCAGCTTTTTGACGGTCATCTAATTTAAAATAATCACTATTTTTTTCTCGAATACGTTGAAAAGTAAGTGATGGTTTCCCATTTTCTAGAAGTTGCACAGCGTTTGCCTCAATTACCACCCCAAAAGATGAGTGCTTTACAAACGTAAAAACAACATCAAATTGTTTTGAATTTATTACTTCCATCGTGCTGTCTTCATCAAATAAACTTGCAAGTTATGCTAGTTTTATGAAAGTATTAATGTTTTTTTGTAAATGACTTACAAGTTATACCCTTGAACTCATGGAAAACACTAACCAAATAGATACATTTAATTTATCGAAAGTTGAAAAATACGATTTGTTATTCACTTATTGGCAAGGACTTGCAGATTCGGAAGTAGATTGGATTTCGAACACAAGCAATGCCGCAGCGCTTCTAAAAGAAATTTTTGGTTGGTGGTGGGTAGGTTTTTATAGGGTTTATAACAACCAACTGATTTTAGGTCCATTCCAAGGCCCTTCTGCTTGCACAAAAATTGAATATGGTAAAGGAGTCTGCGGGAAAACATGGGAAATTAAGCAGTCGATTGTTGTGCCAAATGTGCATGAATTCGAGGGGCATATTGCATGTAGCAGTTTATCCAACAGCGAAATTGTGATTCCTATTTGGAAAAATGATGCAATTTGGGGTGTTTTAGATATCGACAGCGTAGAATACAGTAAATTCAATGAAATTGACCAACTAAATTTAGAAAACTTCACCAATATTTTAAGTAAATATCTATAAC
>CAIRMY010000118.1 GCA_903879775.1 uncultured Bacteroidota bacterium | reverse complement strand
GTATTGGAAAGCGCTGGTGTTACCGATGTATTGGCTAAATCTAAAGGTTCTTCTAACCCTCACAATGTGGTTAAAGCAACTTTCGATGCCCTTACAAGTATGAGAGATCCACACACCGTTGCTCATATGCGTGGTGTTAGTATGAAACAAGTATTTAATGGTTAAGATAATGGGAAAAGTTAAAATAACCCAAGTAAAAAGTGGAATTGGTTACCCTAAGAACCAAAAAGCTACTTTACAAGCATTAGGACTTAGAAAAATGAACGCGACTCGTGTTGTAGAATTGAATCCTCAAATCGAAGGCATGATTCGTACTGTTAATCACCTTTTAAAAGTAGAAAACGCCTAATATCATGAATTTAAGTAATTTAAAACCTGCTGAAGGTTCTGTAAAAAACCGCAAAAGAATTGGTCGCGGACAAGGTTCAGGTAGAGGTGGAACTTCTACAAAAGGTCATAAAGGAGCTCAATCGCGTACTGGTTACTCTCGTAAAATTGGTTTCGAGGGTGGTCAAATGCCATTGCAACGTCGTATTCCTAAAGGTGGATTTAGAAACATCAACCGTATTGATTATGCATCAGTGAATTTAGATGTGTTGCAACAATTGGCTGAAGAATTGAAGATCACTAAAATTGACCGTCAAATCTTGATTGATAAAAATTTGATTCACAAAAATGAAGTTTTCAAAATATTAGGACGTGGTGAAATCACTTCCGCTTTGGAAGTTCATGCAAATAAATTCAGTGAAACAGCAAAAGCCGCTATTGAAAAAGCTGGTGGAAGTGTTCACACAATAGGTCGATAAGCATGAAAAAACTTATAGAAACCATTAAGCATATTTGGGCAATAGATGAATTGCGTAAACGTATAACTTATACGCTTATGCTTCTTGTGATCTATCGTCTTGGGTCTTATATCATTCTTCCGGGAATTGATAGTGATGCCTTGGAAGGGTTGAATAATCAAACTAAGAATAACATCTTAGGTTTAATCAACACTTTTGCCGGCGGTGCATTCGGACGAGGTGCCATCTTTGCACTTGGTATAATGCCCTATATCTCGGCTTCTATATTCATGCAATTGGTAACCATTGCAATTCCAAGTTTCCAACGTTTGCAAAAAGAAGGTGAAGAGGGTAGAAGAAAAATGAATCAATACACTCGAATCCTGACGATTGCTTTCACTGCGGTTCAAGCATTTGCTTATTTGAACAACATTGTTGGAACAGAAAAGAATGCTGCTGCATTGTTATTTAATTTCAATGATCAAGTGCTTTCAAAGGAAATGTTTATGTTTACCAACATTATTCTCTTAACTGCTGGTACAATGTTTACCATGTGGATGGGTGAACGAATTACCGATAGAGGTTTAGGAAATGGTATTAGCTTAATCATTATGGTTGGTATCATAGCACGTATGCCATCAGCGTTGGTTTCAGAATTTATGATTCGTATCCAAGGTGGTGGTTTAATCTTATTCATCGTGGAAATGGTGATTTGGTTTATGGTTGTGCTCGGTGTGATTTTGTTAACTCAAGGTACACGTAAAATTACCATTAACTATGCAAAGCGAGTTGTAGGCCAACGTCAATATGGTGGAGTTAGACAATATCTCCCAATTAAGATTTTAGCTGCAGGCGTAATGCCAATCATCTTTGCTCAAGCGATTTTATTCCTTCCTGCTACAATTGGTAGTTTCTACACAGAAAACAATGCCCCAGGTTGGTTAATGAGTATGATGAATCCAAATAGCTTTGGTCACAATGCACTCTTGGTTTTCTTAATTGTAGTCTTTACATATTTTTATACTGCAATTATTTTTAACCCAGTTCAAATGGCCGACGACATGAAACGTAACAATGGGTTTATACCTGGTATAAAGCCTGGAAAACAAACTTCTAATTTTATTGACGGTGTAATTTCAAGAATTACTTTACCCGGTGCAATATTTATAAGTTTGGTTGCGATACTTCCTGTTTTTGCAACTTCTCTCCATATCAATCAAGAATTTGGACAGTTTTTTGGAGGAACAAGTTTGTTAATTTTAGTGGGTGTAGTTTTAGACACTCTACAACAAATTGACAGTTATTTATTAATGCGAAAATACGACGGATTAATGAGTAACGGAGGTAAAATGAAAGGTCGTATGACAAACGCTTATTCACAAGTTGATTTTTAAATATATTTATCGTACATTTGCAGCCCTTTTGATATGTCAAAACAAGACGCTATAAAACAAGACGGATTAATTTCAGAAGCTTTATCTAATGCTATGTTCAGAGTTAAGCTCGAAAATGGTCATGAAATTATAGCCACCATATCGGGAAAGATGCGAATGCACTACATTCGTATCCTACCAGGCGATAAAGTACAAGTTGAAATGTCCCCCTATGATTTAACAAGAGGTAGAATCTCTTACAGATACAAGTAATTATTGATATGAAAGTTAGAACCGCAGTAAAAAAACGCAGTGTAGACTGCAAAATCGTACGCCGCAAAGGAAAGGTGTATGTGATTAACAAGAAGAATCCTAAATTCAAACAAAGACAAGGATAATATAAAATGGCTAGGATAGCAGGTATAGATATTCCCAAGAATAAAAGAGGTGTAATAGGTTTGACCTACATCTACGGGATAGGTAGTAGCAAGGCTGCTGCAATTTTAGATAGTTCAGGAATTAGTCACGATAAAAAAGTGAGTGAATGGAATGACGATGAATTAGCGTTAATTCGTGGTTATATCACTGAAAATATTAAGACTGAAGGTGAATTACGCTCTGAAGTTCAATTAAACATCAAACGTTTGATGGATATTGGTTGCTACCGTGGCCAACGTCATCGTAAAGGGTTACCTGTTCGTGGTCAACGTACTAGTACAAATGCTCGTACTAGAAAAGGTAAACGTAAAACTGTTGCTGGTAAGAAAAAAGCTACTCGATAATAAGTCGTAACAACAATATGGCAAATCAGAAAAAAGTTCAAAAGAAAAAAGTTAAAGTTGACCCACTCGGTCAAGTGCATATTCGTGCTACTTTTAACAATATAATTGTTTCAGTTACCAACACTGAAGGTCAAGTAATTTCTTGGTCATCTGCTGGTAAAATGGGATTTAGAGGATCAAAGAAAAACACTCCTTATGCGGCTCAAGTAGCATCATTAGACTGTGCAAAAGTTGCATTTGATGCAGGTTTGCGTAAAGTTGAAGTGTTCGTAAAAGGTCCAGGTAGCGGTCGCGATAGCGCAATTCGTAACCTTCAAACTGTAGGATTAGAAGTAACATCTATCATGGATATTACACCTCTACCACACAACGGATGTCGTCCACCTAAACGTAGAAGAGTTTAATCCATCTAAATAATCAAAAAAAGAAATGGCAAGATATACAGGTCCAACCTCTAAAGTAGCAAGAAGATTCCGTGAAGCAATTTTCGGTAGAGATAAAGCTTTAGAAAAGAAAAATTATGGTCCAGGTCAACATGGTAACAGCCGTCGTCGTCCTAAACTATCTGAATATGCAGTTCAGTTATCTGAAAAGCAAAAAGCAAAATACACTTATGGTGTGTTAGAAAAACAATTCAGAAATACCTTCAAAAGAGCAGCCGCTAAAAAAGGTATCACTGGTGAAAACTTATTGAAATTCTTAGAAGCTCGCCTAGATAACACTGTTTATCGTATGGGTATTGCTCCAACTCGTCGTGGTGCTCGTCAGTTAGTATCTCACCGTCATATCACTGTTAATGGTGAAGTGGTGAACATTCCTAGCTATCAACTTCGCCCAGGCGATAAAATTGCAGTACGTGAGCGCTCTAAAACATTAGAAGTGATTTCAAACAGCGTTAGTACCGTTAGAAATAGATTTAGTTGGATTGATTGGAATGGAAAAGACCTAGAAGGAATATTTTTAACGTTCCCTGAGCGTTCTGAAATTCCTGAAAATATCAAAGAACAACTAATCGTCGAACTTTACAGTAAATAATAACTAAAAACTAAAAAGGCATGGGTGTAATACCATTTCAAAAACCAAATAAGGTTGTAATGACCAAATCTACAGACGCTCACGGAGTGTTTGAGTTTTCTCCTTTAGAAAAAGGATACGGTGTTACAATCGGTAACGCAATGCGTAGAATTCTTCTTTCTTCATTAGAAGGTTTTGCAATCACCTCTTTGAAAATTCAAGGAGTTGACCATGAATTCAGCACTATCAAAGGTGTGGTTGAAGATGTTGTTGAAGTTGTTTTAAATATGAAACAAGTTCGCTTCAAATCTAACAGCTCTACCGAAGATAACGAAAAAATCTTTATCTCAATAAAAGGTAAAGATCAATTCTTAGCTGGAGACATCGGGCGTTACACTAACTCTTTCACGATTTTAAATCCTGAATTGGTTATTTGCAACATGGAACCTACCGTAAACTTAGAACTTGAAATTACAGTTGCTAAGGGTCGTGGTTACGTTCCTGCTGAAGAAAACAAAGTAAAAGAAGCTCCTATCGGATTAATTGCGATCGATTCTATCTTCACCCCAATCAAAAACGTTAAATATACCGTTGAAGATTTTCGTGTAGAACAAAGAACTGATTTCGAAAAATTGGTTATGGAAGTGACTTCTGATGGTAGTATTCACCCTGAAGAAGCTTTGAAAGAAGCAGCTAAAATTTTAATTCAACATTTTGTTCTGTTCAGTGATGAGAATATCATGCCTGAAACTAAAGCAGCTAAAGTTGTTGAAGAAGTAGATGAGACATTCTTGCAAATGCGTAAGATTCTTAAAACTCCTTTGGCAGATTTAGACCTTTCAGTTCGTGCTTACAATTGTTTGAAAGCAGCTGAAATCAAAACTTTAGGAGAATTGGTGAATTACCATATTGATGATCTTCTTAAGTTTAGAAATTTTGGTAAAAAATCTTTGTCTGAACTAGAAGAATTTGTAAGAGAAAAAGGTTTGCATTTCGGTATGGATGTAGCCAAGTATAACATTAACGACGAATAATACAGATGAGACACGGAAAAAAAAATAATCATTTAGGGCGTACAACCTCTCACCGCAAAGCGATGTTAGCCAATATGGCTTCTTCCTTAATTAAACATAAAAGAATCATTACGACTGTAGCTAAAGCCAAAACTTTACGAATTTACATCGAACCTTTGATCACTAAAAGTAAAGATGCTACGACTCATAACTATAGAACAGTTTTTTCTTATTTGAAAGACAAGGAAGCTGTAACTGAGTTGTTCACAGTTGTAAGTGGTAAAGTTGCTACACGTCCAGGTGGATACACCCGTATCCTAAAAACTGGAAATCGTGCCGGTGATAACGCTGATATGGCTATGATTGAGTTGGTAGACTTTAATGAATTCTTCGATGGATTTAACGCAGATAAGAAGAAAACGACAACCCGTCGTTCACGCCGTTCAGGTTCTTCTGCTTCTGCAACTGCTGCTGCTCCTAAAGCAACTGCTAAAGTTGAAGCTGCTGAAGAAATTCAAGATGCTGTTGTTATTGAAGAAACTCCAGTGACTCCTGTTGCTGAAGCTCCTGAAAATAACGATGCCCCTGAAAGTAACGATGCTGCAGAGAACAACGACACTGCTGAATCAACAGAAGAAAAAAACTAAGATTTTATCTTATTCATACAAAAAGACCGCTATATGCGGTCTTTTTTTTTGTATTGATTAGAATTTGGAACTTGTTTTTACCCTACCAGCTTATTTACCAACGTCATTGCATCAACAACGCCAGATTGTCGCCATACTTGCTTGCCATTCTTGAATATCATCAATGTTGGTACTCCGGTTACTCGATATTCGCTAGCCAATTTTTGGTTTTTATCGACGTCTATTTTGATGATCATAGCATTCTCCCCAACCTTTTTCTTTACATTTTCTAAGATGGGTGCCATTGCTTTGCATGGACCACACCATGTTGCATGAAAGTCAACCAATACTGGTTTGTCTGATGCGATGATTTCGTTAAATGATTTCATATAAATTAGTTAAAATATTTTCTTAAACTTGTCCAACTGCCACCATTTTGCACGTTTTCATAGCCTGCATTTTTTAACATTCCTTTTGCTGATGCACTGCGCATACCCGATGCACAACATGTAATGATTACTTGATCTTTTTTTACCTTTGTTACTTGACTCATCAATTTATCTAAAGGCATATTTTTCGCACCTTTGATATGTCCTGTGCTAAATTCACCTGCCGTTCTTACATCAATGATCATTGCTCCATTTTTAATGAGTTGACCCATGTCAACGCTCTCTTTTTTTCCGAATAATGCTGAAAATATTCCCATGTGGTTGCAAATTTGCGCTTATTTAATTCACAATTCAGTGACAAAACTCACACTCCCCAAAAACAATCGATTAAATGTGATTCGTCACCGATGAATTGATTATGTCGATAATCATATTATACGCTGTCATTGTCCCTCAAAAAAAACTGCGCAATAAAAATTGCGCAGTTTAAAAATCTTTTTTGCTTAATTTATCGTAGTTTTTACAACTCTAAATTCAATTCCTTGAGAATATGGTCTGCTTTACCTACATATTTAATCACATACAATGCATAGCGAATGTCGCAACCTATACTGCGAGAATAATTCTCGTTCCATGCATAATCATTGATTGTAGCAGTGAAACTTCTGTCGAAATTGATCCCAATCAATTCACCTTTTGCATTCAATACTGGACTTCCACTGTTACCTCCGGTTGTATCTAAATTGTACAACAATCCCACAATTATTTTACCGGTTTTAGGATCTTTAAAAATTTGAGGGACATTTTCTTGTCTTAAATTGTCTTGTACGTCCTTCGGCAATCTGTAATCGGAATTCGTATTCGCTTTCGCAAAAACGCCATCTAATGTTGTATACGGTGTGTGAACTTCACCGTCGTTTGGACTAAAAGCCCTTATATGGCCATAAGTTAAACGCAAGGTGCTATTTGCATCTGGAATGAATTTGGACTTCAAATATTCTTCTCTCAAACCAATGTATTGAGGCATTAATGATTTCAATTGTAAATCAATTTGATTCCATAAATCGCTGATGC
>CAIRMY010000117.1 GCA_903879775.1 uncultured Bacteroidota bacterium | reverse complement strand
CCATACTTGTTAGGCAGTGGATGGCACCACCATCTTTAATTGTCTCCTCGCAGTTAATCCAAATTGATTCTAAGCCAAATTCCGAAATGAAAAAAATCGCAATTCGGGCCTCCATTAGACCATGAAAACTTCTACTGGCTTTTGCATTTTTTACTCGGGGAATAAGTATAAATTTCTCCACAACAAGAAAATTCATATACATCCCAAGGTATAGGTCCCAATTAACCAGTTCACCCATATCACTGATTGCGACCACATTATAGCCGTTTGCTTTGAGTAAGTCAATATTATCATTATGCCATTGATTATTACTCAATGTATCGAGCGAATGGGAATATAAAATCGTTTTATTTACGATGCGATAGATTCCGTCCAAATGACCGGTGAAGTCTTGAGGATCGGGATACAACTGAATCACCGTATACCCTCTATCTCCAAAATAGGCAATGAATTTAGGTGAGTTATGCGCCTTACTCAACAGAATGATTTTCCTAGAATCGTCTACTAAAATTGCACCACCATCAGCAGTGATATTCAATTCTGTTATTTCAGAAAAGTGCGCATTGAATTCTATCGTTTGCGGAGGATTGGGTTCTCTATATTTTGCGATACAGTGATAATATGGCTCATAAATGAATTTATAGTTTGTATTGCCAATCTCAACGGGCGCAAAATCTCTAATCCAAGGATTTGATGATTTTACAATCGACAATCCAATTTGATTATCAGAACAAAAAGAACTGATATCGCCAGTAAATTTTTTATACCGAGTGGTGGTTTCGGATGAAATCAAGATTGTAGCCATTAATTTTTGTTAATATAATGATTTCAATGGAATAACAAAAGTTTATACTAATACATATCATTTTGATATGGTCGGGTATTGTTGGACTAATTTAGCATTGTTTTTTAATTTATCCAAATAGTTGAGATTGATTTAAGAGCTACAATGAGCGATCCAATTTCAACAGCAGATTTTCCAAATCATTAAGTTGAGTCGCCGACAATTCACCAGTTTCGCTATCATCAATAAATTCAACCAACTGCTGACTTTCATCAAACGACAGCAAATAATAATCAATCTCATACTTTAAGTTTGTTTTCAAGTAATATACTTTGTTTTGGATCGAAATTAGGTCAACGATTTTTTCATCTGAGTAATATTCAAAGTAAAATAACAAATCCACCTTAACATTATCGCCATCCGCTTTTTCTATTCTGCGATATTGGGCAGATGCCTCCTCTATATTTAGGAATTGGGCAAAAACCTTGTTCTGAATATCCATCATAGATGGCCTTTTACTGCTCTGAGAGAATGAACCCAAAGTAATATTGAATACCAAGGATTTAGTGATGACATTGACGTTGTCGAATTTGATCTTTAAACTAATTCCTTTTAAATTCATTTTTGCTTGTATCTGATTATAAATTTTCATCAAAACATCTCTTAGACCCTGAGTAAGGTCGTCAATTTGTATTGTTTTTTTTATTTTGTTTGCTATTTTCTTAAAGTTATGTAGACGTTCTCCCTTTTCAGCAACTTTAATTGCCCTTTCAAAAATATTTCCAACTATTTCTATACGGAAGACCTCCTCAGAAAATGGCAACATATTCACCCGAGTTACAAGTAATAGCAAGTCATCAATAATTTCTATTTCATCAATAATTTCATAAATGTCAGATTTTATTTTCGGTTCGTAAAATTCAATTTTTTCCAAGAGAATACAATCCATAATTTCAATAAATTCTTCCAATTTTTTATTTTCCATTTTTCTGAAATAATTTAAATTACCGAATTATTCAATCAAAACTCAGACTAGACAATTCCAGTACATTTTTCCGATTCACGATTGAAAGATGAATCTCGTTCGATGGGTCTTTAAAGTACCCGGTTATCTCTTTTACCTTATCTGCAATGGCCATTGGGAAATATATTTCTGCACTCAAACTGCCTTGAGAAATACAATATATCATATTCATTTCGGTTACCATCTTTCGGTAATCTCCTTTGGAATTTTTTGCCCAGTACTGCTGGCATTCGAGGTACTGCTGCATTGCTTCCTCATAATTTCCGGCCTCTTTCAATATCTGACCATACTGAAATATACTAACACCAACCTTAGAAGGTGCCAAATTTCCAATTTCCCGGATGGTTTGCATGGCCATTTTCACATCCTCAAGTGCCTCATCAAGCTTACCCAATTTTCTGTTGGCAAT
>CAIRMY010000116.1 GCA_903879775.1 uncultured Bacteroidota bacterium | reverse complement strand
AAATGCAACAAACGAAGTCGTGGTAATTTCTGATGCCAATATTCAAATGCTTCGTTCGTATTTTCAAAAGCGGCGGGAGATAAATTCAATGGAAATTCCAATCTACTACCCCAGTGCTTGCAAGCCGTTGATAGAACTTTGAGGTGATTTTCAATTGCATTTTCAGAGGATGCATCGGTTAAAAGAGCCCAACTGTGTTCGGAAAAGAAAAAATTCAATCGGTCTGAGGTTTTTTGAAAATCCATTATTGCAAGATAAGAAAAAAAGAGAAAACCCGAGTGTGTTGACCACCCTTTACGAAATTTTCTAAAATAGGAATGCAAATTCAATTCCGATAGGGCGAGGGCGAACGGGGGGCGAATGCTATTCGCCCATACGAGGGGGGGCGAATGCGATAGGGCGAATGCGAGGGCGAATGCGAGGGCGAATGCTATTCGCCCTTACGATGCGATTCGACACGACAAGTGGAATTTTACATATATTTGAAAATATGGTTTTATTAAAAAAGAAGAAATTATGAATATCGAATTAAACCAAAACCCACCAAAGAAAGAAGAAATTATTGACCAATTGGAAAAATTCAATGTCAGGTTATGAATACTTTTTCAATTGAATCATTTCATTTTTGATTGACTAAAATGAGTTTTTTGTTTATGAGAACACACCTATACTCAACTGATAAATGTATATAAACATCATTGCTTGTAATTGATGAAATATCCCAACCCCGGTTTATCATTTCAGTTTTCATGGCTTTGATATAAATTGACCTAGATATTCCCCAAGCTCTTATTCCTAAAGTATTGTTGTAGCTCTCTACCAGCTCCAGTTCCGTTTTATTTATGAAATAATTGGAACATTCCTTTTCCCAATCAATTTGACTTTGTGAATCCATGTGACAATTTAATAAAATCAGTTACAAATATATAAATTGAATAAATGCCTTGAACAAAAAGTATTTACGTATTTCGTAGGAGATAAACGTCGGTATATTCTTGCCTTATACACAATATTTATCTAAATCATTGTTCAAATGATCAGCGTTTTCTTTTTTTGACCTTAAATGGCGGAATAATTTTGAGTAATGTTTTTGAGTAACCATAATAATTTCATAGTTTTGAGATGTTTGTCAAAATTAAATTTTTCAAATTACCAATTAAGGAAACAGCCCACTTTGTCATCGGAAATTCATATTTTTCAAATCCCAAAAAAACATTGAATTTATAATTCAATAGATTATGGTGGCATTTTTCAAAGTTTGAGAGTCATAATTTTTCGATTATAGTTGCAGCAAAATGAAGTCAATTGGATGTTGTTTTTTCAACTCACTTGAACCAATTCACAAACGAAAATATGAAACTAATTGAAATTTTGACAACCCCTTATGCATTGAGATGTGACTGTGCACCTTGTTTTATGGGGACCTATCGGAAGATGCAAGAAACTGCTCAAGGTTATGAAAGCGAAGCAATATCTGTTTTGGCCGATCAACAATTATGTAACTTGTTGAAAATGGGAAACGCCCAAGTTGACAAACATTCGAAAGCCCGTTTTGCAATACTTATGAGTTTGGTAAGTGATCCCAAACGCAAATTAACCTTCATTAAAAATTTCATTAAAGATGAGAACTTCGATTTAGATATCTTAGATAGTCAAGTTATTGGAGAATACGACAAACAGAATCCCTTAAGCACAAGGTTACCAAATCGTTTCCGCGATGCGTACCAGGAGAATCGCATCAATCCAATTATAAAAAACGCACATATTTTTAGAAGATTCCCAGAATTGATAGAAAACAAAATATTGCCATATGACACAGAAAAGGTTGTGTTTTATTTGAAGGAAATAGAAAAGTTGGGCACCCCCCATTTTAAAAATTACTTCATTGATTATTTTAGAGATGAATTGATATTGATTACCCATGTGCTCTTTGATGCATTCCTAAAAACCAATAACAATGATTTGGTGGTGTTAATTCAGGAAACATACGCAATGGTTGATGCCGCACAAAAACGCAAAATAAATAGCACAGCTACACATTCATTCGTTGAATTGACAAATAAGATCCTTTCAAAAGGCAAGCATGACTATTTACCATTTAAAACCCAAAACTTCGGTGCCGAAAATTTGGATGAATACATGTACCTACTTGAGAAAAATAACTTTATAAAACAAAACCTTCTCGATTTAAGTTCCCAGCAAAATCAAAAAACATATCGAATTCATTCAATAATCGACAATCACAGAAAGAACATTCAAATGATAGAGCATGAAATTCAACTTTTGAATGTACAACTCGAGCACAATATTCAATCCGAAAGCCGAATAACCCATTTATATCAATTGCGTAATTTAAATCCGCTAGAACGGTTGAAGTTCATCATTGATTCAGCGTATTCCATTCACTATTATCCCCCGTTTCTGCTTGAAGATTCATTT
>CAIRMY010000115.1 GCA_903879775.1 uncultured Bacteroidota bacterium | reverse complement strand
CATCTCAAATTCACATTTAATTTCAAGGTTGTATTGTATTTTGGGCCCCAAAAACCCGTAAATAATTCTCTTTGAAAATCTTCTTCTTTGTTGATCCATTCCACTGCCTTTTCTTTCGGATATCCACCAACCGCTGGCGTTGGTGAAAAATCCATTAAAATTTGCGAGATTAACTCCGGATTAATTATAACTTTAAAAACACTTTGTAAATGCCTTAGTTTTCCACTTTTAGATTCTACAATTCCAGTATCTAATGGCGCCAACAAATCTAATTTGTTGAATATTTCTAAGATGAATTTAGTTGTTACACTTTGCTCTAATTTCTCTTTATTTGACCATTGATCATTTTCTTTTGTAAGAGTGCCCGCCAAACTCATCGTTGTTAATTCATTCTCTTCCAATTGAATGAGTGTTTCAGGAGAAGCTCCAATCCACAATCCTAAGGAGGGTGTGTAAACCAAAGCAACAAGTGCAGTTTCATGTTGGATCAAAAGCTGTTTATACCAATTTACAATTGAACCTAAGTTAAAGTCAACTTCATCTACGTGCACCCTACTTGCCACCGCTTTTTCTAAATTTCCTTGGGATATTTGGCCTTGGATAGACAAAACTTCAGTGGAAAATGAATCAAAAGTAGTTGAAACTTGATTTGTATTCTGAAGTTGCAGATTTTGTCCCTCAAGAAAAGAATTTAAATTTTCAATGTCAAGGATTTCAATTTCACCTTGAATCTGATAAATTTCATTTGCCTTCGCCCATGGAGAAATTAAATAACCTGAAGGAATATTATTCATATTCCAATTGGATTGAAGCAGCACCAAATTTCCTTTGCAAATTTTTACATGCACATCATTGGCCTCTCGGAAAATCGCAAAAGATTCTTCCATAATTTATTGAACAGGCACAACAGCCATGCCCATAGTTCCTTTACAAACGAGTTTACCTTCATTTTGAAAAATTGAAACTTCCCAAACATGGCTTTTCTTTCCAATATGAATTGCAACTGCTTCCGCATGCACAAAATCACCTTCCAAAACGGGTCTAAAATGATTTCCAGTAATTGATTGACCTAGCGCAACCAACTTGCTTCTATCAATCACCAAATTTGCCGCCATACTCCCTAAAATTTCAACAATTGCCATCGAGGCACCACCATTGAGCATACGGATTGGCTGACAATTGCTCGAATTTACTTGCATCGTTGCCTTTAAAGCAGATGGTGTAATTTCTGTGAACACAAGTCCAATGGCCGTTGACATTGTATTTTCACATCGTTTGTTTAGTTCATCTATGCTTATATTTGCGGTATCAAAAACATTGGCCATCATTCATGCAAAATTCAGACACTCGAATCAAAAAAACAATATATTTAATTCGGCATGGCCAAACAGACTTCAATAAGCAAGGAATTGTGCAAGGTTCTGGGGTAGATTCGTCATTAAATGAGGAGGGACATTTACAAGCAAATAAATTTTACGACGCCTTTAACCATATACCATTCAATAAGATATATGTAACAGAATTGCAAAGGACCCATCAAACTGTTGCGCCATTTGCCAACAAGAATATACCCGTTGAAATTGTTCCTGAATTTAATGAGATCAATTGGGGAATTTTGGAAGGAAAAGTCCCTACAAAAGAAAACACAGAAACATTTCAAAGAATCCTGGCTCAATGGAGAATTGGAGAATTGGATATTTCAATTGAGAATGGTGAAACTCCAAATGCAATGTATAACCGTCAAAAAACTGGCCTTAATAGGGTTTTAAATTCAGAACACGAAACAATTTTAATTTGCATGCACGGCAGAGCAATGCGTAGTTTTTTGTGTTTGCTCACAGGCACTGAATTGCACAAAATGGATGATTTTGAACACAACAATGTATGTCTATATTTGTTGGAAGAGGCCGAAAACAACACATTTACCATTAAACTTCGCAACTATCTAGACCATTTATAATTCATGGAAAATCCAAATGTAACTATCACCATCATTGACAGAGAGGGAAATTCACAGACGTATGAAGCTCCCACAGACATGAATATGAATCTGATGGAATTCTGCAAAGCCATAGAATTGCCGATCAAGGGAGAATGCGGAGGAATGGCGATGTGTGCCACTTGTCAAGTTTATATTGAGAGTAACACTGAATTGCCTGAAAAGTCTGATGCTGAAATTGACATGTTAGACCAAGCATTTTTTGTAAAAGAGAATTCAAGATTGGGATGTCAAATTCACTTACATGAGAATATAGGTGGGCTGATTGTTAGACTTGCACCTGAGATTGATTAATTTTTTTAAAATATTCTTGATTTTATAAATCGTTTATTGTATATTCGCACTCCTTTTTAGCAAAGAAATGGCAAATCATAAATCCGCAATCAAAAGAATCAGAGCCAATGAGGCTAAGCGTGACTTAAACAAGTATCAGCATAAAACCGCGCGTAACATAGTTAAAACAATCCGTAAATCTTCTGATAAAGTAGAAGCTTCGGCGTTACTATTAACCGCTATCAGTGCTCTTGACAAGTTGGCAAAAAAGAATGTAATTCACAAGAATAAAGCTAGCAACTTAAAATCGAGCTTGCAAAAGCACGTGAATGCATTGGCATAAATCGAATAATTTTTTTTTTCATATCATACTTAAAAGACGGCCAAGGTCGTCTTTTTTATTTTACAATCAATTCAAATTACACATTCTAAATACAACCAAGTCATTTCAACTGGCCCATAAGCAATTCTATGGGTATTTTTAAGCACCATGAGCGTATTTGCCTTAAAACTTCAATAAAGCATGTAAGTTTTGAAATTGAAGCACTCTATTTTCGTTTTGATAGGTTCAAAGAAGTTTAGAACCATTTTTTGTGTGATTTTGCATTCTAAATACAAATTCCTCTGATTTATTCCGATCAAATGAATTGGTAAGTCTAAATCATTTTTAGATTATAGAACAAAGCGCATCGACAATAGACCTATTTTTATGGCTATTTAAAAAATTTTGATTTAACAGTTACAGATAGAGATATACTCATCCTTCCTAATTTTGAAAGAGAAGTTCTGGGAATTGAAAAGACAAATTTAAAAATCAAAAAAGGTCAAAAAACATCGAAGTCTATGGATTGCGAATTCAAAAAAAAGCCGTTGATATTTTCAACGGCTAAAGACTTTTGTAAATGATTTTATTTTACGAGTGTTCCTATTGATTCACCATTCATTAATCTCAATAAGTTTCCAGGAGTATTCATATCGAACACTACAATTGGTTTATTGTTCTCTTGACAAAGTGTAATTGCGGTTAAATCCATCACTTCAAGACCCATATCGTAAACCTGCTTAAAGCTAATTTCGTTGTATTTAACGGCATTCTTATTTTTTTCCGGATCTGAGTCATAAATACCATCAACACGTGTACCCTTGATCACCAAATCGGCTTCAATTTCAACTGCTCTTAGCGAGGCAGCGGTATCGGTTGTAAAATAAGGATTACCCGTACCTGCACCAAAGATAACAACTCTCCCTTTTTCTAAGTGACGCATTGCTCTACGACGAATAAAAGGTTCTCCAATTTGTTCCATTTTAATGGCCGACAATAAACGGGTGGTCATACCAAATTTCTCAAAAGAGCCTTGGATGGCCATGGCATTCATCATTGTGGCCAGCATTCCCATATAATCACCTGTAGCACGGTCAACCACACCACCTTGAGCACCTTGAACGCCCCTAAAAATATTTCCACCGCCAATAACGATAGCCACTTCTACACCAGCATCTACAATTGATTTAACTTCTTTAGCGTATTGCTCTAAAACAGCAGGGTCAATGCCATATTGCTGATTGCCAAGGAGTGCTTCACCGCTCAGTTTAAGGAGTATTCTTTTATATTTCATGTTGTTGTGTATTTGCAAAAAAAATCCCCCGAATTTCGGAGGATTTTTTGAATTTTTTATAATTATTATCCGAGTTGAACTCTTCTAAATTGTTTAATAGTTAAACCAGACTCGGTATCATTTAACATTTTAGCAACAGTTTTGCTACCATCTTTCACAAATTCTTGATTCAATAAAGTAGAATCTTTGTAGAATTTTTCAAGTTTACCCATTGCAATTTTTTCAATCATTGACTCAGGCTTACCTTCTTGACGAGCTTGTTCCTTACCAACTTCTAATTCACGTTCTATTGTAGTTGCATCAACACCATCACGGTCAACAGCAACAGGATTCATTGCTGCAATTTGCATCGCGGCATCTTTACCTGCAACCATATTCAAATCTGAAGGAGCATTGTTCATTTCAACCAACACACCCATTCGGTTTGCACCATGAATATAAGAAACCACATTGGAACCTTCAATTAATTCGTATTTTACTACGTCAATTTTTTCACCAATTTTGGCAACCTCATCTAACAAACGAGCTTCGATTGTTGCGCTTCCCATTGGAAGGGCTTTCAAAGCGTCGAGAGTGGCAGGTTTATTTGACAAAGCAATTTCCGCAACTTCTTTTGCAAAGGCTACGAAATTATCGTTTTTACCTACAAAATCAGTTTCGCAACTCAATACAATAATTATACCGGTAGTAGAGTCGGCAGAAGTTAATGCAATAACTGCACCTTCTGTAGCATCTCTATCGGCACGTTTTGCTGCAATTTTGGCACCTTTTTTACGCAAGAAATCAATTGCGTTCTCAAAATCACCTCCAGTTTCAGCTAACGCTGCTTTACAATCCATCAAACCTGCACCTGTCATTTGGCGCAATTTGTTTACATCTGAAGCACTTATAGTTGTCATTTTTGTTTTTCTTTTAAATCAATTAAGCTTCAGCAGGAACTTCTTTCGGAGCTTCTACTACTTTATTTTCTTCTTCAGACTTCTCTCTTTTGCGTTCAGCCGTACCTTCTAAAATAGCATTTGCCAATTCAGAAGCGATCAATTGAATGCTCTTAGAAGCATCATCATTACCAGGGATCGCATAATCAACTGCAGTTGGATCTGAGTTGGTATCTACTAAACCGAAAGTAGGAATATTCAAACGAACTGCTTCAGAAACTGCAAGATGTTCTCTTTTCACGTCAACCAAGAAAATTGCACCAGGAAGTTTTGTCATATCTTCGATACCACCTAACATTCTAGCCAATTTAATTTTTTCACGATCAAGCATCAAGCGCTCTTTTTTATTGATACGTTCGAAAGTACCATCGTTCGCCATTCTGTCGATTATTTGCATTCTTTTAATGCTTTTACGAACAGTTTGGAAGTTGGTAAGCATACCGCCTAACCAACGTTCAGTAACGTAAGGCATTCCTGCACGCTGAGCTTCTTGCATCACGATTTCTTTTGCTTGTTTCTTAGTTGCCACAAATAATATGCGACGACCAGATTTAGCAATATTTTTAATCGCTGCTTTAGATTCTTCTAATCTTGCCTCTGTTTTTTTAAGATCGATGATGTGAATACCATTTTGTTCCATAAAAATATACGGAGCCATTTTGGGATTCCATTTGCGGGTAAGGTGACCGAAATGTACACCAGCATCGAGCAAATCTTGTTGAGTATAAGCCATTTTTATATTTAACGTTTTGAGAATTGGAAACGCTTACGCGCTTTCTTTTGACCTGGTTTCTTACGTTCAACAACACGAGAGTCACGTGTCATGAATCCCGCTTGTCGCAAAACAGATTTAAATTCTGCATCAATATCTACCAATGCTTTAGAGATTCCTAAACGAATCGCCTCAGCTTGGCCGCTAATTCCACCGCCACGTACGTTTACCATCACATCGTATTTGTTTTGGTTATCCGTAAGTGCAAATGGAGCTTGCACAGATGTTTGATGCCATGCTAATGGAAAATAAACTTCCAATGCTTTGTTGTTTACAATTACTTGTCCGCTTCCCTCCTTGAGGTAGACTCTCGCCACAGCGGCTTTTCTTCTGCCTGAGTTGTTTATCATAATTCTCAGTTATCGAATTTTAATTCTTTAGGTTGTTGTGCTACATGAGGATGATCAGTTCCTTCATAAACAAATAGGTTATGAAATAACTTTCTTCCTAAACGATTTTTAGGCAACATGCCTTTGATCGCCATTTCAATTAACTTTTCTGGTCTAACATTCTTAGCCAAAGAACTTCTTTGTCCACCTGGATATCCAGTGTGACGCAAATACTCTTTGTTTTCCATTTTCATTCCTGTCAATACTATTTTCTCAGCATTGATAACAATTACATTGTCACCACAATCTACGTGTGGTGTGAAACTTGGCTTGTTCTTGCCACGAATGATCATTGCAATCTGAGACGACATACGTCCCAATGTTTGACCGTCGGCATCTACAACATACCAACACTTAGTGGCTGTTGCTTTGTTTACCGAAATTGTTTTATATGTACTCAGTGGGTTCACTTTACGTAACGCTTGATTTCTTTTTGGGGTTGCAAAAATAGTAAATATTTTCTCGGATAACAAGATATCCACAAACTTTTTTTACAAGTTATTTTATTAGACACTAAAAAATCTCCGATATATTGAAATTTTATTCGTCAAATTGTTGACTACCAATCGTCCTCTTCTGGCTTGTATGGAGCCTTTAATGCATAAGAAATCGATGCAACCATGTCCTTTACCTCACGGTCAGCCGCCAAAAGAAACTTATCAGTTGCCTCGTAGCCTCGTTTCACGCGCATGTAATACTCATGATATGTTTTGGTGGGATTTCCAACCAAACCCTCGCCAGATTGCAAATGTATAAAATTGCCAAATTGATATTTAAACCTGGAATCCTGAAAACGTATCACAAACTTATATTCCATCATTCCTTTTGCCGCTTTGTTGTATTTGCCATTGACCACAACCATCGGAATTTGAACGATAATTGTTAAATGATGTGCTGGTTTATCTTCAACCAACATTTTTTTGAAAACAGCCTTACCATACTTTTTAGATAAAAATCGCTTCGCTCTCCAATACAAAGAGTCTGATGTACACATGTCACATTCCTCATTCTCAACAACACCTTCGTAAAAAATAATCTCACGCATACTATCGTAGGGTGGTACAAAACGTGTGTATACCACTTTCTTCGGAACAACGACTGAATCTCCCGTGCCTGCAGCCATTGCGGTATCTGCTGAGCCTCCTCCAGTATCCCACTGCCCGTTTGCATTTCCGCAAACTACAAATGCAAATAAAAATAAAAAGACCTTGATATGATTACTCAAGCTTCTCTGTGCCTTAGCCATTATGATGTTCAACTTTATCAATTTTTAATTTAAAAAGTGCGAATATAATTGTCTTGTTGCTATTTCTAGCATTCTTTTTTGATTTAGAAAATAAATGTCCTATTTAATAATCATTTTTGACCTCAGAAAAATTTTTACACAAGAAAATCATTGATAATAACGCAGAAAAATCAACTTTATTCTGTTGGGGCGTTAAATCTCCCTTTGCTAAATATTCTTCCTGCAGGTTTGCCCTTCCTCATTTCCTTTTGCACTTCTTCTGGCATGGCTATAATTTCCTTGCATTTATCACTACAACAATGATTGTATTTTTGAGCACATTCATCGCATTGAATAAATAAAAGATGACAGCCCTGGTTGGCGCAATTAATGTGAATGTCGGCAGGTTTACCGCATTGATGACAAGAAGCAATGACATCATCACTCACCCTTTCATGCAATCTCTGATCAAATACGAAATTTACACCTTTAAACTTATTTTCAAGGCTATTAGCCTTCACTTGGTTCACATAGTTAATAATGCCGCCCTTTAAATGATAAACTTCGTTAAAACCATTGTGTTTCATCCATGCACTCGCCTTTTCACAGCGAATACCACCAGTACAATACATTAAGATTCTCTTGTCTTTTGTATCTTGATATTCATCAATCACCAATTTTAATTCTTCCCTAAATGTATCGGCGTCTGGGCAACTTGCATTTTCAAACTTACCAACCTCGCTTTCGTAATGATTGCGCATATCTATGAGAACCGTCTTGGGATCATTCATCATTTCATTCCAACCATCAGCCTCTAAGTAATTTCCAGTGTTTGAAGGATCAAATGTTGGGTCATCAATACCATCGGCAACAATTTTTGATCTCACTTTAAGATCGAGTTTTATAAACGATTTTTGACGCTCGTCAATGGCTACATTCAATCGAATGTTGTTCAAAAAATCTATTGAGTAAAGCGCCTCTTTAAATCCCTCAAAATGGATCGAAGGCAAAGCTATTTGCGCGTTTATTCCTTCATTGGCTATGTAAATCCTTCCAACTACTTCAAACTTTTGAAAGTCTAAAAATAATTGATCTCTAAAATCTGAGGGATTTTCGATCCGATAATAACGATAGAAGGAGATCGTAGTGTAAGGGCGCTCATCGGCATCCATTCTACGCTTTAACTCCTCCCGACTAACGATGTTTCGCAATAACATGGTGGGATAGATAGTTAAATTGTTAAAAGTTGCACAAAGATAATCAAAACCAAACAAAAAAGGAGCTCTTTCGAGCTCCCATCCTGTTATTTAGTTTAGTTTAGTTAGTTTCTAATTAATGACGAACAACCATTTTGGTGTTCAAGTTTTTAGTTCCAGAATTTACGCTAACAACGTACATTCCTTCGCTTAAATTCGCAACATTGATTTGAGATTTTCCATCAAGCATTGTACCTGTGTAAACAACTTGACCTTTAACGTTTGTTACTATCACAACCGCTTTTTCAGAAGCTAAGCCAGCAACTCTCAAGTTAAACATATCATTTGCAGGATTAGGAAACAATTGTATTCCTTGCTCAAGAGCTTCAACACCAGTAAGTGTTATAGGGAAAGTCTCAGATTGTAAAACTTCTTTAGTTGTAGCATCTTGGACAAATACAACGACTTCTAGGTCATCCCAACTTTCAACACTGTTTTCTGTTGCATTGTTGATATGTTGAGCAACTGATCCATCTTTGGGCAAACGATAGTTACCTGCAAAAGAGAATGACATTGATTTATTTACACCTTGACCTTTAGTTAAAGCAGAAATAGCCATTCCTGAACTATTTGGCATCATTTTCTTCATCACATTCTCAAATTGTGTTTCTCCATTGGTCTTTTTATTCCAGAAAGTAGTTCCTTCTGTAATGACAGCAAACAATTTCAAGTTACCAGAACCATTATCAGCCAAAGGATTTAAAGTAATATCGGCAGTAATTTTATTCTTCCAAGTTAAACCTATAGAACCTGTAATTTCTAGGAAAGAAGGTTTTGCGCTATATTGATCGTACAAAGCTGAAGTAAATGAAGATGCATTGCCATCCCAACCACCATCGACTTCCATTCTAGGAACAGAAAGATTGGTTGGCATGTAATAACTAGCCCTATCTCTAACCTCTTGTGTGCAATAAGGATCTCCAGTACCAGGGAAATATACTTGATATTTAATCGTAGAGTGTTGAGTTTTTCCAGTCGTAACTTTCACATAGTTAGCATTGCCAGGAACACAAGGACCACAAGTAGACGAAGTGAAAATTTCATTTAAAATTTTACGCGGTGCAAATTTGTCTAACACATTAATTTGCAATACTGCAGTATCATTTGTTAAATTCTCATCAGCATTGCCGTTGATGTTCGAAGCCCATACTTTAATTGTGTATTTTCCAACGGCAGAAGGGGACCATTTTGTAGCGTGAGACATATCAGCGCTACCTAATGAAGCAATATTCACTGAAGAAGCAGCTGCAGTTACAACCGAACCACCATCTACTGAATAGTTCAAATCACATGATTTTACAGCAGCAGAACCATAGTTCATGAAATTAGCTGTAATTGTGATTGGACTTGTCATCATTTGGTAAGGGCTCATTGTAACTTTCACACCTCTTACATCATTCTGAGGCTGATTTCCCTGAATAAATTGATAGTAGCTATTATCCGCCGCGGTAAATACGTTTTGAGTAATTTGTTTAGCACCAACATTTGGAGAACCAGCAACTGAGTATGCAGTAGTACTATTTGTTTGAATACCCAAAGACATTTTTACATTGTTCGTACACAATGCACCAGCAGAAGTTACACACAATGTTTTCATGTCAACAATGTAAATATTGTTTGTAGTCTCTTCCAACACAATTGCCCAATATGTCCAACCAGAATTAATGTTAGCTTCACCATAGAAGTTATACCAAATCCAATGTTGACGGTTCGGAGCTGTACCATATGTTTTTGTCATCACTGCACTTTTGTAGGTAGTAGTTCCACTCACAGCACTAATTGGTTTCATACCCAAAGCACATACCGAATTATCAGGAATTTGAGCAGAAGGCAATGTTAAATTAGAAAATGCAGAAGGTTTTACAGTGGGTGTACCTGCATCAAAAGAAATAGTACCAAAATTACTTGGAGTGTATTTTGTTACAGCAGAACCATTAAATTTAAATGCAAATGGAATTGTTTGTTCAGCAAGGTAGCTCGTAGTTGCCGTTGCATCTCCATTCCAAAGGTTTGTCCAACCTGTATTATTTGCTGATGGATAAGGATTCTCTCCATCTGGATTTACACCACCAGGATTTTGACCTGCATTGGCGAAAGGAATATTATAGTATTGAGCATTAATTAATTGCGCGCTACAAAACATCCCTGCGATTAGTAATAATTTTTTCATAATAAATTTCTCTATTGGCAAATGTAGGAATTTTTCGCAGTCAAAAAAATTTCTAGGTAAATTTCTTAAAAAGCAAAATCTCTATATTCAAGAGCAATAGTTTCGAGAATCGCATATACCTCAGCAATATTCTCCGTTTGAACCAATTTCATTCTAAAATCCTTGAAATGTGTAAGCCCTTTAAAATAATTTGCATAATGTCTGCGCATTTCTACCAAACCCACGCGTTCACCTTTCCAAGCAATAGACTTTTCAAAATGCGTGGTACACGCTTCTACCCTTTCCTCTATTGTAGGGCCAGCAAGCAAATCTCCCGTTGCAACAAAGTGTTTGATTTCTCTAAAAATCCAAGGATGACCAATACTGGCACGACCAATCATAATGCCATCTACCCCGTATCGATTTTTATATTCTAAGGCTTTTTGAGGAGAGTCGATATCGCCATTTCCAAATATCGGAATTTTCATTCTAGGGTTATTTTTAACTTCCCCTATCAAAGTCCAATCTGCTTCACCTTTGTATAATTGCACACGGGTTCTGCCGTGTATGCTCAAAGCTTGTATTCCAACATCTTGTAGTCGTTCTGCAACATCCACAATATTCTTGGTGCTTTCATCCCATCCCAATCTTGTTTTAACAGTTACCGGCAAATGCGTAGCCTCAACAATGGCTTTGGTCATGGCCATCATTTTTACTGGGTTTGTTAATATTCCTGCGCCAGCACCTTTACAAGTCACTTTTTTTACAGGACAACCATAATTTATATCGATTAAATCAGGATTTACCTGAGTAGCAATTTTGGTAGCTTCCACCATAGAATCAATTTCGGCACCAAAAATTTGAATGCCTATTGGTCTTTCATATTCAAAAATATCTAATTTTTGAACACTTTTTGCCGCATCTCGAATGAGTCCCTCGCTACTAATAAACTCAGTATACATAAGGTCTGCACCATTTTGTTTGCACACAAAACGGAATGGAGGATCACTCACATCTTCCATTGGAGCTAACAACAATGGAAAATCTCCTAACGCTATGTCACCAATTTTCACCAATTTTGTGCAAATTTAATATCAATGAACTCCTTTAACCTAACATCGTCCAAAAACATTTTTCTGAATATTTGGGGACTTGTCATTTTACTCGTATTTATTCTATTATTCCAAATCGTTGGTTATGGAATTTCACTCTATGTTTTGGCCAAAGGATTCCATATATCAATAGAAGAAGTCAAATCCCTCATGATGCATCCGGATGGAACTGCAATGGCGATCAATATTGGCAGAATTTCTAATTTAATTCAATTTTTCTTTTACATGGGAATTCCAGGAATTCTGTTTGTATTGTTCAATAGGGCTAAATTCAATGATTTTGGGGGATACAATCAAAAAATAAAAGGTAGAAATTTACTTTGGGGAGCACTCATTGGGGCAACTGCCTTACCCGTTATATCTGTGATTGTTGCTTTAATGAAACAATTTCCTTGGCCTGCAGGAATTGAAAACTTTGCAAACAAAATGGAATATGGAAGAACACATTTATTTGAGAATCTTTTAGATATGCAAACATATCCGGAACTCATTTTCTGTATTTTCATTTTAGCATTCATGCCAGCAGTGCTTGAAGAATTTGTTTTTAGAGGGATTATACTCAAAATTGGGCTCAATCAATTTGCAAAACCCCGCAAAGCACTTATTTTTCAGGCAATTGTATTTGCTGCAATGCACTTTTCTTTTTATGAATTTCCTGGAATATTGCTTATGGGTGCGTTGTTGGGCTACATCTCATACAAGTTCAATAATTTATGGTACAATACATTCACACATTTTATATTTAATGGCATTACAATTGTGATTCATTTTGCCATTTTAAGAAATTTTGAAAAAGCAGGGGTCATGTTCGAAATTGAACAAATATTCAATAATTTTTTTGTAGCAATTCCGGCATCTATTATCTTTGGATATTCCATTTATCAATTAACTAAATTAAAAAACGATGAATAATTTTTGGACCCGCGTTGTCAGTGGAATCGGAATGATTGCACTTGTTATTTTCTTGATATTGCAAGAACAATGGGGCATCACAACCTTGGCAATTATCATTGGCATAGGTTGTCATTTTGAATGGTTAAAACTCAAAGGAAAATTGACCACATTAAATTTAACAATCAGCCTATTTTATTTTTTCATCATCCTATTTTTCAGACAAATAAACAATTCAGATTTACATAATTTATGGAAAAGCATTGCCATATTTTTACCCATTCTGCTTGGATTCAATTATACTAAAAAAGAAAATAAAATATTCAATATAAATTTAATTGTTAATCACTTATACATTTCAATTCCCCTTTTATTGTTTACACTAACCCCTTACACAAAATCATATTTTAACCACTATAATGCCATGCTCCCAATTATGTTGATGATCTTAGTTTGGTCGTCTGATTCTTGGGCCTATGTTGCAGGCAAATTGTTTGGAAAACACAAATTAGCTCCAAAAATTTCTCCGGGGAAAACCTGGGAAGGACTTATCGGCGGAACTATTTTATCGGGACTTACAGGATATCTAATTGTACAATATTTATTGGAACCCAATGGTGGATTCATTGGATCAGACAATTACCATATTTTCAATCCATTAAAAGGAATTATCTTAGGAATTTCCATATCCATTTTTGGAACAATGGGTGATCTTTTTGAAAGTTCACTTAAAAGAAAAGCAGGGGTAAAAGACAGTGGGAATATCCTTCCAGGTCATGGTGGAATGTTAGACAGATTCGATGCTTTCTTGTTCGCGGCGGTGGTGTTTACCATCGTTTCGCGAATTCCATAAATTTCATTGTGCTAAACACTTTTTTTTAGGTAAATTTGCACTCATATTCACTCATGAGCGCACCTGATACATCTTACCTAATGAATGCCGATCCGACGGCTATCGACAATTTGTATAGCCAATATCAAAACGACAAAGAAAGCGTTGATTTTGGTT
>CAIRMY010000114.1 GCA_903879775.1 uncultured Bacteroidota bacterium | reverse complement strand
ACCCAAATCTTTTAAAATCTTCAAGTTTTTAGGCAATATCGCTGGTGCCGTTTTCATATAACTTGTCTTATAAAGGACAAATATATATCATTTAGTCCGTTTTATAACAAGTTATAATCGTTTATTTACCAATACATGAACTGATAACAAAAGATAAACGCTTAAACCCTTTGATAGTAAAGCTTTCTGCAATTTTTACGAGCAACAAATGAGCAACAACTCATCATTTTTTGACTTTCTTGAGCAACACATAAGCAACAAAAAAGAACGGTAAAACGAAGATATTATAAAAACTTGATAGTTGTATTTTCTTATCGAATTTTATCGTTTTTTACATTCACCCCCCCTATTCAAGTCACACCCCGATGAACAGTGAACATTTGAACAAATGAACATTGGGGAATCATATGCATTTCGGCCTTTTGCACCACAAAAAACTGGTCTAAAAATGAAAAAGATAACAATAGAACGATATGGTTTAACAACCACGAAGTAATGTAGGCGCTATGATTAAACCTAAAACTACGGATATGGATATCAAAGCAAGCATACTAACACCCACTTGTTTCAAAAAAACAAAAACACTTTCATACTCATGTAGGAAAACAATCAAATGCACATTCTTTTAAACCACATTTCTACAAATATTTCGGCACTAAAAAAAAACAAATTAAAAAATCTTCCTTATTTCAGGAGTGGGGCTCATTTATAGATAAAACAATTTAATAAAAAATGGCGATTTAATAAAATTGATTAATTTTCATCAACAAATTAAAAAAATATGGGTACAATTTTGCCAAAACAAATAACTATGAAAACAAAAATGTATCCTTTAATCGTCTTTGCCTGCCTGATGTGCAGTCAACTCAAAGCCCAAGTTCCAAATGCAGAAATTGAAATTGGCTGTGCTAGATCTGAATCTACTGGTCCAATTGTAACAATTGGATGCGCGAATTGCTGTGAGTACAACGCCTCCGCAACTGAAAACAATGCCATTACTCACAAATGCAAAACACCAACAAATCAAATTTGTACAGGTGAATTCATAAATGGTCGATGCCCTGATTGTTATTTTATCGTACACGTAGAACGATCAAATCAATACCCTTTCCTTCATGCGATCATTTATGTACCCACTTTAAATAAAAAATGGATTTTTGACCCAAACGCACCAAGTACGAGTCATTCCTCAAATAGTTTTGAAGGATTAATAAATTTCACCCCATTAGATGGAAATATGAATGGATCTGATTTAACAACTGAAGACTTCAACCTCATCAATTCAATCAATCCTTAGCACTTAAAATTTGGGAGATGAAAAACCAGCTTTTGTATGTAAATAATTCTTGTAATAGACGAATTGGAAATTTCCTGTTGGTTTTATTGGCTATAATTTGCTTGCCGGCGAAGAGTCAATGTGAAGAATACAATTTGTGCGTGAGTTACAATAAGCAATTGATTCAAAGAACACCAAATTTGTCACAAAACAAATCTTACGCATTACATGGAATATGGTACTCAGATTCAATAGCAGTCAATCAAACCATTCTAACCGAAACGAATCTATCTGGAAATAAGTGTGTGATAGTAAAAATTGATACAAAAGGAAAGATAATTGCCCAAGCGGATTTGATTTTGCCCTTACCTTATTCAACACCAAATTTAAGATTCGACCCCAAAACTGGAGGATTGGTCTATGTTCTGTCGGTTTACAATAAAATCTACAAAATCAACAACAATCTGAGTGTTAACGCTACCAACAAGTCAATTGTCGGCATTGTAAGAATTGATTCTAATTTAAGCAACATTGACTTTGTCAAAATTGCTGAAACAAAAACCAACAAGCAGCTCTGGGAAGGCGAAAATGACATCCATTGTGATGACAATGGCGCTAACATGATGATTCTCGTCAATCAAACAATTCAGTTGAATAATGGAGATAGCATTACCCCAAAGAGTTCACTCGATATTTATTCTTTACACCTAGATCGTAAACTAACCGTTGAAAATAATAATTTGCTCGCTCAAAACTGCAGCGAAATAGCAACATTGGGAATGGTAAACACTCCAAACGGATTCTACTATTTTTTTAAATTCTACAATAGCATCACCATACCAAAGCTCAATAAGACTCATTTAAATGCATTGAGAAAAACAATTCCGGGTGCTGGTTTGGACGGCTACGACATTTTGGCAATCAAGGAAGTAAATGGCCAAGTACATTCAAGCTATGCAATAGGTTGCCCCAGCACAGTTAGTGCAATTGGCATCAAATCTAAATTCTATTTTGCCAATGAGCGCTTCTATTTCCCACTAAATAATGCAGGCAAAAACTTATATGACGACCAGATGCATGTCATGAGTTGCACCGAACAAAGAAAAAATGCTTTGGCAATATTCGACACGCTATTCACTCTAAAAAACCTTCGAGCTTTTGAAGACCAAACCAAATACACTAATGTTAGAATGGGGTTTTTTCAAACTTCAGAAAACGAACTTATATTAACTGGCAGTTCCGACAGCAGTTTTGAATTCAACGGAGTAAAATACAAACCTAAATTCAGTTCAAACCCTACATTTCTCAATGTGATATATACAGTAAATAGAGACTCTATTACATACAGGTGGAGCCAAACTACCGAAAATCACAAGTGCTTATTTACAGATTTTACGACGAACTCTACAAGTTTTAATTTATTCACTTACCCAAACAAAACGATCGCCATTATCAATGGTATGGCCTTAGAAAAACCATATTACCCACAACATTCATGGATGGTTAAAACTTGCACAACATATGCCAACACAAATAAATTCACAGCACCTCAAATAAAATGTTACCCCAACCCCATAACTACAGGATACTTAAAAATAGAATCGAATCAACCAATTCAACTTATTAACGTCCTAAATATGAACGGCCAAATCGTAATCCAGAAACCTTGCTTGTTAATTAATAAAACAACACTTGACTTTTCCAATTTAAAAAGAGGAATTTACTTTATTAAAATTGACGGTGTCAATTCAACTAATTTCATCAAAATATTATATTAAATAACCAACCCAATAAACACGAAACAAATCAATTATGGAAACAGGAAAAATGCTCAACACAGAACAGAAAAAAAAGATTGCAGATGTTCTTGAAAAAAGAAAACATGGCCTCACTTGTCCAATGTGCCAGAATAAAAATTTCATCATGGCAGACGGATTTTTCAACAACAATATGCAAACTGACTTTAGTTCAATCTCAATCGGAGGCCCTTCAATGCCAACTATTGCAATCATTTGCGACAACTGTGGATTTGTGAGTCAACATGCATTAGGAACGTTAGGACTTATACCCAAAGGTTAAAACAGTTTTCAGAATGAGGAACATAAATAATTTGACTGACCAAATATTATCAGTTAATGTTAGAGATGAACTATCTAAAAACCTTGTTATTCATAAAAATGTTAAACAAGACATCATAATAACAACGGAAGACAAAATCAAGTTGGTCCTGATAAATACCAGAAAAATATTAATATCTCAAAGAGACTGGTGGACGCCACTGGGCCTTGTAACTTCATTAGTCACCACAATTTGTACCGCTGATTTTAAAGAGACTTTAGGATTCAATAAAGATCATTGGCAAGCAGTCTTTGTGATGATGTCAATCTTTAGTGCGGGTTGGTTAATAAATACATTATAAAAACTTGATAGTTGTATTTCCTTATCGAATTTTATCGTTTTTTACATTCACACCCGCCATTCAAAACACACCCCGATGAACAGTGAACATTTGAACAAATGAACATTGAGGAATAGTGCAGATGAACTAAGTTCGACAATCCAATTTCTCCCAACTACAGCGAAACGCCCCCCCCTGTGAGGAATAAATTCTCCCTCGGCACCTAGATATCATCACGAACTGGCAAAAAACCTTTGTCGCCTAGCAGCTTAATTATGCTTCTGATCAAATAACAATTGTCAAATCGTAAAACATACTTGCGAGTGCCAACAATCAACAAACACCTGCCATAACATTTGCGCTCTTGCTGTTTGACAATTAAACAGTGAACTACAATTAACTAGCACCTCCCCTTCAAAAAAGCAATACAAATCAATTCCTAAAAGAAGGCAAGAATTCTTCTCTATTCCACCAACCATCTAACCTGATTCCGAACACCTTCCACTTCAATGAAGTAGATTCCGGGTGATGCGGCAGTGAGCTTAATTTGTTGCTGGCCTTTTTCGATGCGATGCGAGGACACTTTGCTGCCTACGGCGTTGTAAACCGTGATGCGTCTAGATTTGCTATTGCCTTCAATACTCAGCACCACCTCGTTGCCCGCGCCAGTGGGGTTGGGGTAAAGGTTCACCGTGAGGTTCTCACCCAGTTGGCTCGTGCTAAGTAACCTTGCACTCACCGCGCCCAAACTGATTGTGTCGCGACAGCCACCAGCCACCCCAATTAACCTGGGGTAAAACTTGCCTGTATCCTTGTAAGTATAACTCACGGCTGCACCCCAAGCGGTATCCTTGGGCGATTGCTTCGTATCACCAAACAACCATCTGTATTGAGTGGCCCCCGAAATGCTGTTCTTGCCATCGAAATTCACCAACAATGGCACTTTGCCAGATGTGATGCTCAACGTACCACTGATGCTGAGCACCGCTGGTGCGATGCTAATCTGTCCTTCATCCTGATAATCGCAACCCGCCGCATTCTTGCTGTGTTTGTTCACCTTGAAGGTGCCCGCGCTAGAGTTCCTGGGGTTGATTCTACCCATACTGTCGATCGCCAAACCCGATGTGGGAGAATACCATACGCCGGCGCTGGAGGACTTAAATGCAACAGGGGCATCCCACAATTTGGCCTCCTTACAAATGCCATCGACACTACCCAAATCCGTTTTCACGGTGTCCGTCACCCAGAACGAATCGGCATGGTTAAACGCACAGCCGGTTTTGATGTTCTGATAAAGATAGTTCAGAACCAACTGCTTGGGGTAGCTCATCAATGAATCAAGTCTCACAGCGGTTACAGCATTCAGCATTGAACCATCCAAGTGCCATTTGCCCCCTTTCGGACTCACGTTCACCGCATTTAAGTCGAACACCTCCATGCCTTTGCACATCGTATCAGAGAGAGCGTCTACCTTCAACTGGGTTGTATCAACATAAACATCGAAGGCTGCTACGAATGGCTTCTTTGTGCAACCATCCGAGAGCCTAACGGTCCATTGGCCAGATTCCTTCATTTTGTGATTCAATTGCACCGTATCGCCATTGAACGTATACAACCATTTGTAATGAACCGAATCGCCCCCATTGCCCGATACAAATGCACGCAGCGTATCACCCATACAATAAACTGAATCATAGGCCACATCTATCCTCAACGAATCCCTCACCTGAATAGAAAAAGTGTCGTAATAGTTGTTGCAGGCCGGTTTCTGGATGGTGAGCAAGTATCTGCTTTTCGCATTGGGCTTGGCGATGTAGGTGAGTGTCCTGCAGGTATCGCAAGTAACTTTGGTGGTGGGACTAAACCACTTTACCTTGGATAAATAATCTTTGTTTGAAAGAAATCGAAGGGTATCTCCGGCACACACTGTGGTATCCGCAAATGGCTTACGATCAACATTTTGATAGATTTTCACCCATCGACTCACAGAGTGCTGAACCCCACTGTCGCAGCCGTAATCACCGAATTCATAGTTAAAGGTGATTT
>CAIRMY010000113.1 GCA_903879775.1 uncultured Bacteroidota bacterium | reverse complement strand
TTATCGAGCGCAGGAAAAGTTGTGGCATTCATTAAATTTATGCCAGTTGCACAATATCCGAATGGTGATTTCTCATTCCGTTATGATATTGTGGGTGGATCAAAAGATTTCGCTTTAATTGATACTTTGAAACAATCAGCTGCGAACAAAGGCACTTATAAATATTTCCATTTTACAAACAAACAAGTGACCCTTGAGCCAACTGATGGCAATTGGGATTTAAACTTCACACGATATTACGAGCCAAGATTCAATGGTACTTCATTTGCTCCATATTTGGTTGTGGGCGCTGAATCAAGAGTGGGTTCTAAAATTGCGAAAATTGAAATGGTTACTTGGGATGACCTCAAAGCGAGTCCTTTAACCTATCATAACCAAGCGCTAGACACCACCGGCGGCGAAGGCTACAGAGTTGACTTAACCAGAATTGGTTCTAAATGGAAAACTTTTAATGGTGCAACTTATGACATGGTTCAGGACTTAAACTATTTGGTTCAATCGTCTGATTCTAATGTTTATGGTGTTCAATTCACTAATTTTGTTGGCCTTTCTTCAGGCAGAATTATTTTAAACAAATCTCAATTAATTTCTAAATTGATTGGTTCAACAAACAACATTGCGAAAAACAACAAAGTTGTGATTTATCCTGTACCAGCTCAAAATCAGTTATATATCAAACCACTTGAAAACAGTGCAATTCAAACCATTGCGATCAGAACTTTAGACGGTCGTATGGTGAAAAACGCAAGCAATATCAACACCACCGACGTTGCACTATTAAATATTTCAGATTTAACAGCTGGACAATACATTGTTGAAGTGAAAACTTCGAACGGTATTCAAAACCAAATCATTTCTAAAAATTAATTTAAGGTAAACCACCTTGAAAAAGGCTTTTTTCATTTCTATTATATTTAGTTTAACCGCGAATTTATTTTCGCAAGCTATCAAGAGGGTTTTGTTGGTTGTAGACCAACAAAACTCACCCTTGATGGGAATTAAAATTGATCTTATAGAAAAAGATCAATTTGGAAATGATTTGAGCAAAACAACAAAAACCACCGACAACAACGGTCAAATTACAACCAATAGCACAAACGATATTTATTTAACCCTAAGTGCTGAATTTGGGGAAATATCAAACTTAATAAATCCTTGGAAAGCTCAAATGGAAGAGCTAACGGTAATTGTCAATACCGACATTAATAGAATCAATCCGGTTTCCATTACTGGTTCACTCACACCGAAGGCGGCAACACAAAACCCTTATTCTGTGGAAGTAATTACGCAAAAGACCATTGCGGCAATGGGGGCACAAACGCTGAATGATGTCCTTCAAAATCAATCAAACATTCAATTAAGCCAAGACCCAATTTTAGGAAACTCAATTCAATTACAAGGACTTAGCGGTCAGAATGTTAAAATTTTGATCAATGGCGTTCCAATGATAGGAAGGTTGAATGGCAACCTCGACATTTCTCAAATTCCGTTGAGCAATGTAGAGCGCATAGAGGTTATAGAAGGCCCTATGAGTGTGGTTTACGGTTCCGATGCCATTGGTGGCGTTGTGAATAT
>CAIRMY010000112.1 GCA_903879775.1 uncultured Bacteroidota bacterium | reverse complement strand
CAGCACCATACTACACTTATGGTTTAATGGTTATAACGAAAGATATCATAAAAGATATCAAAAAGGCATTCGAATATTTTTTATTTGGGAAAAAAAAAACCTTGGACAAACCAAGGTTTTTAAAATTGTGTAAGGGTTACTTTTTTGATTTGATAAATTCATCGGTATGATTGATGAATTCTTCAATCTTATCTACATCGATTCTATTGGCGATGATTTTTTTATCAGCATCCATAATATAAATTGTAGGACTTGCAATTACATAATAGCTGTATAATGCATCTGCATATTTTTGACTTTGTACTTCACCTCGAATTAGGTGAATGAATTGTTTGGTTTCAGGATGGTCTTTAACATATTCATACCATTCTTTCTTTTTATCTCCTGATGACAATGCCACGACTTTCCATCCTTTAGCCTTGTTCGCTTCGTAAATTTTCGCAAGTTTAGGCATGATTTCTTTACAGTGGCCGCATGTTGGATCCCAAAAAATTGTAATCGTGTAAGACGCTTTAATAGAGTTGGTTTTTACCCAAGCGCTATCTAAATTTTTCAATTCGAGTTCTGGTGCAGTGGCTCCAATTAAGCTATGAGATCGGCGGAAAGCATTTTGGCACATTTGAGCCACCGTAGCGCTATCGACCCACCACGCTTTTCCTGAACAATAATTAGACAATGCCAAATGAACAAATACCCTATCCAATCCCATGATATTGCTTGATTCAAATCTATTTGTTAAATACCAAATGATATATTTTTCATTCTCAATAGAATTTTTGCATTTTTCAAGTAATTTTTCAGATGCAATGATGCAAGTATCTGCATCTGGAACAATAACTTTATCGAAATAGAAATCTAATTTGGTTTTCAATACATTTACGGGCATTCTAACCAATCCATCTTCATTGAAATCAACATGATCCCAATAGTGTTGTTTGAAGTAATTAAATGGATACGCGCTGTCTTTTGTTCCATCGGCTTTTGTAGGTAATTGAGATGGAATTTCAACTCCAACCAATGCATATAGAAAATGAGAAAGTAAGTTGTTTGGGTGTTTTGCAATAAACAACGAATCTTGAATTTCTTTTTCTTTGAGAAATGCAATTTTCTTTGGTTCTAAGCGTTTTTTATTTTCTATGCTTGAATCTCTTTTTAATTCTTCATCCATAGAAATCAATTTGTCGATGACAGTCATTTTTTCATTTTGATATTTAACAAAATCTGAATTTTCCACTGATCCATCAACTTTCATTGTTTTGTAGTAATCTCTTTGATAAAAAGAAGTGTCGAAAGTTATTGTAAAATCTTGATCGTCATCGACCATAATCTCAAAATAATCTTTTCGCTCAGGCAATACAAATAAGTACATGCCACGTTGAAGTTTTTGTTTGCTTTTGACTTTTGAGTTGTAGCTGCCATTAAATTCAATTAATCCATTTGATTGAACCTCAGCAGTATCTCTGTAGTATTTTCCACCAATATGGTGATCTGCTAACCAAACAATTTGACCAGGTTTGAAAGCTTTGCATCTAAATTTTAAACTATATGAACCTGACTCTCTACCGTTCCAGCTTTCTTTTTTGTGAATATTCGGATAGATTCCTACTGTGTTTGGTTTTACAGCTGGTGTAGCGCGTTGATAGGGGTTAATTTGCCCGCTTAAACGTACTGTAACAAAAAGTACTAAAAGTAATAAATTAAATTTATGCTTCATCTTTATTCAAAATCTCCGTAAATTTAGACAAAATTTGTACCAAAATGTTGTATGAACCGTAAAAAGAATCAATTTTATGAGAGCATTTTCGATATAGTGCGTCTAATTCCCTACGGAAGAGTGACTTCTTACGGAGCTATTGCTGCATATTTAGGCACTAAAAGTGGAAGTAGATTGGTTGGATGGGCAATGAATATTAGTCATAATGAAGAACCTGCAGTTCCGGCTCATCGAGTGGTTAATCGCAACGGTCTACTCACAGGGAAAGCCCATTTTAAAGATGAAAATGAAATGCAGAAATTGTTAGAAGAAGAAGGAATTGTTGTTGCAAACAATCAGATTCAAAATTTTAACGACGTTTTTTGGGATCCTGCTTCTTTGGATCGTGTTTCTTAACTACATCTGCAAATAATTGCCACCATTGCTTATTCGGATATGGTGCAATTACATTTAATGATGGATTTGCTTTTACAGCATGCGGTGTAATCAATTGAAAAGCATGTAAAGCAATACTTCTATCGGGGAGAGGTTCTTTAGCTCCATATTTTAAATCACCCATGATTGGCGAACCTATTTTTGCAAGTTGGGCCCTGATTTGGTGGAATCGACCTGTTTCTAAATGAATTTCGTATAAGAATTTATCGCCGCGATTATTGAGTAATTTATAATGTAAAATTGCATGTTTTGTACCAGGTCTGGGGGTATTGTATGTTAGAGCTCTGTGCGTATTGCTGTCTTTTCCCAAGTAATTCTCTAAAGTTCCCTCCGATTCAGGTAGTGCATATTGGGTAATGCAGTGATAAATTTTCCTATTTTGCTTGAGCCTAAAAACTTCGTTCATTCGAACCAAAGCTTTAGAGGTTTTTGCCAACATCATAGTTCCACTTACGGGTCTGTCGATTCGGTGTATCAACCCAACAAAGGCAGCCCCTGGCTTGTTGTATTTTTCGCGAATATAGTTTTCCGCAATTTCTAACAGATGTTGATCACCGGTTTCGTCACCTTGCACAGGTAATCCTGCAGGCTTGTTTACAACCAAAAGGTGATTGTCTTCCCATAATACTTCGAGCATTCTGCAAATTTACCAAATAGTTGGCTATTTAATATTAAAGTTTTAGAAGTACTTTTGCCAACTACATGTCGTTTTTTTCTGTAAGAGGGTATAAGTTTGAATTAAAGGAAGTAGCTTTCTTGGCGTATCCTATGATTTTAGGTCAGTTAGGGGTTGTGCTCATGGGTGTTGCCGATACAATTATGGTTGGCAAATTAGGTACCGATGCTTTGGCAAGTGTAAACCAAGCGAATAATTTATTCTTCATGATAAGTGGACTAACTTTTGGAGTTTTGTTTGCCGTTAGTACATTGGTTAGTATAAAGGTAGGTGAAAATAAGGCATCTGAGGGATTCGCAATTTACAGGGCTAGCCTCATTGTGAGTTTAATTTTATTTGCATTTCAATTCATCATCTTGCAAATATTAATTCAAAATTTTCATTGGTTAGGGCAAACTGGAAACATCAATATTTTGGCTCCTAAATTTTTAAATATTGTGAGTTGGTCAATTTTACCCATATTAATTAGCATGAGTTCTAGGCAATTTACAGATGGATTGGGTCATACTAAAGTTTTTATGATATTGACAATTGCGGCCTTATTGTTAAATGTTTTTTTAAATTGGATATTAATCTACGGTCATTGGGGAGCACCCGCGCTGGGGGTTGAAGGTTCAGCATATGCAACATTGATTTCGAGAATACTTATGGCATTGGTGGGTTTGTGGTATGTGCGGTATTCTAAATTAATGAAACAATATTTACCTGAAAAAATGCCAAAATGGAGATCGGTTCTTCCGGAGATGAAACCTATCTGGAAAATGGGAATTCCCTTGGCTTTGCAAACGTTTGCTGAATGGGCATGCTTTGCTCTTTCTGGGGTGATGGTTGGTTGGTATGGATCTGCACAGTTAGCAGCTCATGCAGTGGCTTTAAACATAGCTTCTGTAACAT
>CAIRMY010000111.1 GCA_903879775.1 uncultured Bacteroidota bacterium | reverse complement strand
ACTTTTGCATTGGAATAAAGTCAAGCAAGAATCAATAGAAGATAAAGGTCTTAACCAACTCGTGAGTTTTGTTGATCAACAAAGCGAACAGCAATTGGTTGATTCATTGTCAGAAATTTTACCCAATTCAACGTTTATTGGGGAAGAAAAAGCCCCCAACAATCGCACAATTACAGAATACACTTGGATCATTGATCCGCTCGATGGCACCACGAACTTTCTACATGGTTTGCCCGTATTTAGCATCAGCATTGCCTTATTAAATGAAGGAACTCCAATTTTGGGAGTTGTTTATTGTCCTGCTTTGCATGAATCGTTCACTGCACTTAAAAATCAAGGTTCATATTTAAATGGCGATAGAATTTATGTGGCTCAAAATGAACAATTAAAAGACACTTTAATTGCAACCGGATTTCCCTATTATCAATTTGAGAAAGTGGATGAATATTTAAAGGTGTTAAGTCAATTAATGAAATCAACCCACGGTTTGAGAAGGATGGGATCTGCTGCCATTGATTTGGCTTATACCGCATGTGGTCGTTTCGATGCATTCTTTGAAATGAATTTGAGTCCTTGGGACATTGCCGCAGGAATTCTACTCGTTGAAGAGGCTGGAGGCACAGTATCTGATTTTTCGGAACAAGGTGAAGTGATATTTAAAAATGAAATTGTGGCTTCAAGCAAAGCCATTTATGGAGATTTTGTGAAAGAACTTCAAATATTAGTTTGAAATTAGAGATTTCACACGCTATTTTTTAATGATAGACCAAAATCCTTGGACTTCTAAAGATTAGGTCTTATTTTGCGATACCATGCCTTGGATTATCGCAATATTAAAAGGAATTGGAGGCGGTTTGCTTCTTGGGCTACTCAGTTTTGGACCATCATTTTTTGCATTAATCAAAGTTGGAATTCAAGGAGGGAAAATGGCTGGATTGCTCATGGCTTTGGGTATCTTTTTAAGCGATTTACTCGTTGCATTTGCTTGCTTTTTTGGACTTTCAGGATTTTTCACGATGCCAGAGTTTCAAATAGGATTTGCAGGATTTGCTGCTTTTGGAATTATTTTCATCGGTGTGAAAGGTATTGTTGTTGGGTATAAGAAATTTATTAAAAACCTTCAGTCCCCCATAGAAAAAAACACCAATTTGTTAAAAGGATTTGTGATGAACTTGCTCAATCCGTTTGTGATTTTACTTTGGGTAACCTTAACTGGAGCAATGAGTGTTGGTCACGACGATTCATTTGAGGGCAGATATACTATTTTGGTGCAAATATTGGCGACCTTAATCACAGTATTTTCACTTGACATGGGAAAGGTTTATTTGAGCGATTATTTGGGGAAAAAATTAAGCCACAGAATGTACTTTTTCGTCAACCGTTATTTTGGAATTATTTTAACAGGATTGGGTGCATATTATCTGTATAATTTTATTAAACTCATTGTGGAAACAACCATTTCGCATTACAAGTAAATGGGTTTAGTGGGTCAACATATCAATTTAATTTTGAACATTGTGTTGGCCATGATTATGCTTGGTTTGGGCATCAGTTTGCGTAAAGAAGATTT
>CAIRMY010000110.1 GCA_903879775.1 uncultured Bacteroidota bacterium | reverse complement strand
TAAAATTCGATTTAAAATATTAAACGATTACCAATATATTTATCATTTCTTCTCAAATAACCCACCTTTAGATTGTAAAATAGAAGCAAGTGTCATTGATTTACACAATGTTGAAATTTACAATGATTATGGAAAATTAGATACCAATACTCCTTTTAATGTATTTGGGAACAAACCTGAAATTGGATCCAAATTTTATATTGGACATCCACTTTTATTCACAAATTCATTGACAAATTTGAAAATAAATTGGCAATGGTTTGGGCTTACGGATGCAGCAAAAGGATTGATTGACCAATATGATGGTTACGATTTAATTGAAAAAAATACAGACTTTATCGTTACTGTATCTGCTTTACAATCAGGAACTTGGTTTCCGGAATCTGACAAGCAAATCATCCCACTATTTACAGACTCAAGTGATTCTGAAAACGAATATAGCCCAGTTTCAAATATCAGAAGAATCAATGAAATTGACATTTCAAGGCTTGGATTACAAAAATCACAAAAGACTTACGAGCTGTTAAAAGAACCAAATAAATCAAAGTATGGTTATTTATGCTTGGAATTGTATAATCCAACTGGTGCTTTTGGGCACAACAAATACAATGATTTTTTGCAGAAAAAATTAAGCACTGCTAAATCAAAAGAGAATTTATTAGAACCATACACACCACTTGCTGGAAACTTAACGGTAGAAGCAATTCTATCAGAAGATATCCCTCAAAATCAATTAAAATCAAGAATTGAAATATTTGGAATCGATAATTACCTTTTAGATTTACCCGCATTTGCATCGAATCATTTAATGCCAACGGATAATTTTAAATGTGCCGTATATCTACAATTTGATAAATTGCAAGATGGCATGGCGCATTTATTTTTCAAATTGCCGGAAAGCGCAAATGGCAACTTAGTGGCTGGCGAAAAACAATGGAATCAACTAATTGATAACCAATGGCATAAAATATCTCAAGATCAAATTATAAAAGATGAAACGCTTCAATTTGAATCATCAGGACTCGTGCTTTTAAATCAACTGCAAAATCATGAAGATCCGTTTGAGCCAAGTTGGTTAAAGATATGTTCATTTCAAGATGATTCACTAAGAAGAATCTCTGAAATACATACGCAAGTGATGCATCTATTTGTGAATGACACCCGCGAATTGACTGAAATTTCAGTGATTGAAGGTGTTGAAATTCCAGAGAATTTGTTAGAAACGGTTGCCATCATTTCGCCACTAAATTTAAAGAAAATTCGTCCAATTCCGAATTTAGGTTTCAAATCTGGTTTGTTTTCATTCCAATTTAAAACACAAAATAGAATCTCAGATTTACAAGACTTAAGACAATTTTTACTCATAAAATTCCCTAAAATTCAAGATGCTTTGTTGATTGCCAATAAAGATCAAAATGAATATGTTAAGGCTGGTTTGGTAAGGGTTGTATTAATTCCTACATCTGAAAAAGAATCATTATTTGAAGGAAATTGGCCTAAATTCTCGTCTCAAGAATTAAAAATTGTTCAACTTTTCTTGGAGGAAAATAGCCCGATTGGTTCAACCTATATGATTGAAAATCCGGTATTTGAAGAATTAATTATTAAATGCAATATTGTTGTTAAAGCTGGGTTTGATAAAAATGAAGCGCGAAAATTAATAAATCAAGCCATTCTATCAGGTTTCTTAAATATCACAGGGATTGCAAATAGTGGATTTAGTTTTGGTAAATCGATTTACAGCTCAAAGCTATTGTCGCTCATTAAAATATTACCGTTCATTGAAAGCATTACAAATTTTGCATGTTATACCAAATACGACGATAATCTAAAGTTGCCATTAGAATTTAACAGTTTAAATTATTTGGTTGAGCCAACTGCTATCAATCATTTATTAATACCAAGTACAAATCATTTGTTTGATATACGTGAAACCAACAAGCACAATTCCGATGGAATTGGCGTTTCAAACATGACATTAGGCACCGATTTCTTGGTCGAAAAATTAAGGTCAAAACAATATAAAATGGGAATTGGAAATTTCAAAATAGGAATTAATTTACAAATCGACAAACCTGAAATTTCTAAAAAATCTGATACCGACGAAATATTTATCTGATAAATTTCCTTTCATAGATTTGCTAATTTCCACGATTATTTAGCCCAAAATTTATTTTTTTTTATACTCAATCAATATTTTTTGCGTTTACTGCAAAAAAATCGGACTTTTGTACATAAATTTACAAGAATTATGGGTTCACGTAGACGATCAGAACTTAAGAACTATTTCATTAAAGGCAGAATTCCAAAAGAGGAAGACTTTCAAGACTTTATTGATTCTACTTTGAATCATGTAGATGATGCAATAGTTGTAAATGAAGATGATGGTTTAACGCTTGAATCTAAACACACAAGAGCGTTAATTACTTTCAAACAAAACATCGACGACACAGATGCATTTTGGAGAATTGAATTAGACGATGACGAGAATAACGACAGCCATCTAAAGTTTAAACATTCTCAAAACGAAAATGCCACACTTACGCTGAGTAAAGACGGTAAAGTTGGTGTTGGGGTAGAAAAACCTCTGCATGCTTTAGATGTGAATGGAATTATTGGTTCACACGGTCGAATTGGTTATTACCAATTTGGCGAAGTCCCTGCCGATGGTCAATGGCACAACATTGTAGACAATCTTTCCAACTATTCAGCATTTGAAGTTATTTCTTCTTGCGGTGAAAAAGGAGCCCATGCTATAACACATGCAATTTGTGTTTGTACTTACGGCAAAAGTAAAGATGGAATCAATCAAACTCAAAATTATTTCGGTCGGTCGAGAAACAGAATTGAATTTCGTTGGTTTGGTGAATACTTTAACTATGCCCTTCAAGTGCGTACGCTAAGACCATTCTCTCGCGAAACAAATATTAAATTCAATGTTTCTTTGTTATGGGAATAAAGAAAAATACAGATCTTAGTTTAAATCTCACAGCTGAAGAAGTCAATCTCATTTTAGATGGTCTCGCAAATTTGCCATATAAACAAGTTTATCATCTTATAAAAAAAATACAACACCAGGTAAATTCCGACACTCAAAAATTAATTCCAGAAACTTCTAAAAAGTAAAATGAGTGATGAGTTGGAAAAATATGCCATTGAAACAGATCAAGTCATTGACCCCGACTTTGATCTCGTTGAACTGAGAGAAAAAGGAATTTCCCTCATTCAAAAATATAGTGGTACGGCGTGGACCGATCACAATATTCACGATCCAGGTATTACCATTCTTGAACAATTGTGTTTGGCTATTGCCGATATTTCTTACCAAACCGAACATGTCATTGATGCATCGGGCAATACCGCATTTGAAGATAGCCCGTATTTTGATTTTGCACTAGCGAGAAATACCAATCCCCTCATTACTTTTAAAGACTTTACAGATAAAATACTTGAATTTGAAGGCATTTACAAAGTCTATTATATTCCATCTATTTCACATCCTTGTATCAATGGTATTTATGATATGATTGTGTTTTGTGATCAAGAAACAAATAAAAAAGATGCTTTAAAACATATACAGTCTATCAAAAATTCATGGCGTCCAATTTGCTCCAAATTTGAAACTGTGCATTTCCCTCCGCAAAAAAATATTGAAATTCAATTAACGCTAGAAGTAAATGAAATTGAGAATATTAGTGCAACTTTCGACCGATACGTATACGTATTAAAAGAGTTTTTAAAAGGGAAAAACCACGAAAATAATTTCTTTAAACAACGCATTTTTGACGTAGCAACTTTTTCAAAAAAAATATCTCTTCAACTTCAATCCGCCGATTTAGTTGCTGCAATCAACCAAGTTGAAATTACAAAAAACATCATCGATATTTCAATAAAAGATCCAAATCAAGATTTTGTATGGACATTGAATTTCGACACCCCATACGAACTATTATTAGACCCAAATAGCTCAATTACCATTTTCAACAATGGGAATTTAATTGGAAATTGGGTTGCTTCCGAAGCGAAAAAGAAACGTAAAAAATCAAAACCTAATTTAGACAATGAAATTCTGAATGGCTCTAAAAATTCAACATTCGAAAAGTTAACTGATTTCTATTCCTTACAAAAAGGGATGCCAGAAATCTATGAACTTGAAAAAGAAATTCTTGGAAAATTAGATGCTTCACATAGCTCAGCTCTCCAGTTGAAGGGCATATTGTCGACCTACGATATACTCATTTCACAATTCATTTCGCAGTTAGAAAAAACATTTCATATTCTCAATAATCGTCAAACAAACCTTAGCGATTTGGCGAAAGAAATGTTAACCATTATACCCGGAATTGAATGGGTTTGGATTGACTTTAATGATAAATTTGAGGGACTCAAACCTAAAGAAAAACATTCTAGGTTTGTTGCATGGAAAAATTACCTCCAAAATCAAAAACAGAGTTTACACGAACTCGTAAATACGAGTTCAAGAACAGAATCTGAAGCAATTGAAAATAGAATTAAAACTTACATGTTTTTACTTCAATTGATGGGATTTGATTTGAAGCTAATTATTCCATACTTCGACCAACTTACAAATTTCGAAAAAGCAACATGGCTCGAAGAAATATTGCAATATTGGCTTACAAATAGATTATATAGAATTCACGTTGTTGGAGAACCTTTACAAGCCTTAACGCAAAATTCAGAAATTGGTTTTAGAGGATTGTTATCGAAAATTTTAAACACCAAATTCGACACATTTGTTTTCTCACAAAGGATACCCAAAATTGCTCAATGGTTAACCAGGGACAGTGGAACACATATAAAAATAAATACAAATTTCCCAGATTTTATGTACTGGGGTAGGAACCATAAAGCATATAGTTACAACGAAGAGAATGAGCTGGTTTTAATTGGAAACAAATCTGAAACGGTTGCTAAAATTGGAGCAATGCTCAACGAGGAAGAATTGGCTGATTTAACCAAGAAAATTGCAGATTTACACGATAATTCTGAGGGATTTTGTGTGATTGAGCATTCCGCGTTAACTCCCAACATAGATGAATGTGTATTTGGTGTTATCATTTATTTGGAATCTAACATATTGCTCAAGTTCGATGCTACTTATTCTATTTCTGAACTTTACGAAATCTTAAATTTCTTTGAGAAAAATATTTCAAACAATGAGTTTTCATTTGAAATTAAAAAAATTGGTGCCAAACAATTTGTAAATATTCTAAAAACAGAAAAATTATATTCTCAAATAGAATATTACTATCCAAGTATTGAACAAGCGTTAGAAGGTCAACATAATTTAAAACAAATATTGAAGGTTGAAAATTTAGACTTTCAATTTTTTGATACAATGTTTTACCAATTTCAAGATCAATTTGATCCATACAGCTTTACAATGAGCATTTGTTTCCCAGATTGGCATGAAAAATACTCGGATACAGCATCAAAAGATCGTATTTTAAATTTACTCGATAGCATTACTCCTGCTCATATAATCATCAAGCCACATTGGTTAAATCCAAAGGAATTATCTATATTTTTATCACTTTACGAAGAATATTCGAAACTACCCAATTTTACTGCAAATGCAAATGTGATTAGAGGTCAATTGTTAGAAATACTCATGAATTCTCATGAAATCAACACTCAAAATTGATGAATTAGAAATCATTCTCGAAGGTGTAGATGATCAATGGCTAAAGCATAATCATCGGTACATTGTTGAAGCAATCATTGCTGCGTTTGAGCCATTTGACCATAGAGAATTCAACGAAAATGTAATCAATGAATTGGTGATTGAATTGCCAAAATCTCATTCTTTCAACCAATTTTTAGACGATCTATTACACAAATTACGCAGTGAAATAGTTGATAAGAACGTGATTCGAAAGGGGCAAAATGAAACCTCAGCGATAGCAAAACCAATTTCAAATTGGCAAACAATTGAGAATTTATTTGACAGATTAAAAAATCAATCTAGTTCAAATTCTAATTTATATCAAAAAACGCTCAATGAAATTCTAACTTTAGTTAAAACCAACGAGCAGCTCATTTGGGAATTCATTGCTAAATTAGGTTTGCCTAAACAATTTCTCGAAAAATTTAAAAGCTGGATTTTGGTTGAAAAAATACATCCAAATCTTATCGTTTTATGGATGGGTAGCTTCATTGAAATTCAAAAAAAGAACCAAAACGAATCACCAGATGTCATTCTATTGAAAATCATTTTTCAGTCGGTCTACAATCAAAATCAACAAGGACTTACAATTGCCAATTTACAAAATACCTTTGTACAGCAATTGCTCAAAATACCGAATCAAAGCATAGAAGAAACAGTTGAATATCAATCATCTATTGGTGATATAAACAATATTTTCTCATCCTATTTCAATGAATATGATGTAATTAAAAATTTAATTAACATAGACTTCATTGAGAAAATCATTCAACTAAATACAACCAATCAATCTCTTAGCAAAAGCAAACAAAAAATAGAAATTTTGATGTTTTTTGCAGCCTTAAAAATTGCAAATTCGCTCAATATTACGCAATACGAACAATTAATTGAAACGCTCAATCAAGCTTACGCTCAATCAAATAAAGGCCAATTCAATGAGCAATTTATATTGCAAATATTTAAACAATATTTGCCTACCAATCAACATAATATACTTGCGTCATTACTTGAAATGACAGTTCAAGAAACCAAATTATTCAATTTAAACAATGACATTGAAACAAGTATTGTTCAACTATTTACTGAAATTGAAAGGTTTATTTTAGACAATCATAAAGAAATCAATGAGAACATCATCCCAGAAAAAGAGAATACAAATATTGACAATTTTAAACTAACTCAAAAATATATAATTGAACAAATCATTCAATTCAACTTTTTCAAAACATGGCCAGAGGAAATTGATTTCTTGAAACC
>CAIRMY010000109.1 GCA_903879775.1 uncultured Bacteroidota bacterium | reverse complement strand
TTAGGGTATCTGCCAAGTTATAGCCAGTGGAATTATACCTTTGGCGCAATTTATTCTCACTTCGGAAAAACAACAAAAACACAGGTGTTTTTAAGTCGAAATATGCTCAATAATGAAACATACAAATACAAAGACAACGATCAAACAATTGCATCGAATCTAAATTTGAAATTCATTTCCCGCGAAGCTGAAAACAAGCTTAGAGTTGAGCATTCAGGTAAATTAAACACTTGGAATTGGATGGTAGGTTCTGGTTTGGAATATGTGAAATATTCTGTGAATTCTTATAGTAAGGTTGTAAAGCCGTATCTTCCAAATCCTTTGGAATTCAAATTCCAGAGTTTAATGGAAACATTCAAATACAATGCATTTGGAAGGATTTCCGGAATCGTAGGAAAAGGAACTCTGGTGTCGTTAGCAACTCGATTCGACGGCTCATCATATGGCGAGAATACGCGCAATTTGTTTTTCCAACCAACAATTTCTGCCTCAGTATCTGTCCCTCTAAAAAACAACCTTTATTTTAATGCCAATATAGGTCAATTTTTCCAATTGCCGGCTTACACGGTTTTAGGGTACAAAGATTCTAACGGAAATTTTGAAAACAAAAACAGGGTAAAGTACATTCGAAATAGAATGATTTCAGCGGGTTTTCAATATAACCAAGGGCAGGAAACGAAAATTACTTTGGAAGGATTTTACAAAGTGTACGACAATTACCCAATGGCGCTGAATGACAGCATAAGTTTAGGTAATTTAGGTGCTGATTTTGCGGTTGTAGGCAATGAACCTGTTGCATCTATTTCAACTGGTTTGGCCTATGGAGCAGAGTTTTTAGTGCAACGTAGATCGAGAAATGGTCTTTATGGAATATTAAGTTACACTTTGGCATGGAGTCAGTTTGCCGACAAAAACAACGAATTGGTTGCAAGTGCCTGGGATAGCCGCCATACTTTGAGTATTGTGGTAGGTAAAAAATTGAAGAAAAACTGGGAAATAGGTGGAAAATGGAGATTTGTTACCGGCAGACCTTACACTCCAAACAACGAGAATTTATCGATGAATGTTGCCAATTGGAATGTAAAAGGGATCGCAATTCAAGATTATAATTCATTGAATTCAAATAGATTGGGTAATTTCAATCAGTTCGATATACGGGTTGATAAAGTTTGGTACAAGAAAAAGTGGTCTTTAAATTTATATTTAGACATTCAAAACTTCTTTGGATACAAATATTTAGGCCCTGCAACATTAATTGCCCGCCAAGACAAGCAAGGCAATTTACTTAAAGATCCAAACAATCAAAGTCAATATTTGAAAGATTATTTGCCCAATGAATCTGGAAATGTATTGCCAACAATAGGGATTATCTTAGATTTCTAAACGGCAAGAAAAGAAGATATTAAACATAAAAAAAAGCGACCATGGCCGCTTTTTTTATGTTATAAAGATTGATTAATAATCGTATGTAAATGCTGTTTCACGTGGGTGAATACACATAATTGCAACATTGTTAGCCCTATTTACCAATTGTTGGGTTAAAGTTCCAATAATAATCTCTGAAATGCCTTTTTCGGTATGTGTCATAGCCAAAATTAAATCAGCATTAACAATATTTGCGTAGTTGTGAATTTCGGTTGCAAAGTTGTCTAACACACCGTCTTTAAATTCATAAATTTGATATTTTACATTTTTTGACTTAAAGTCAAACTCAACTTGAGCAATGTTATTTTGAATTTTACGATCTAGATATTCGTCGTTTGATTTAGAATAAACCACGTGAATTTCAGAATCGAATTTTTTTGCTAAATGAATAGCCCAATCAACTTTTTGACGCGTTTCAATCGTTAAATCAATTGGCATTACAATTTTTTGATATCCTTTTTCAGATATGTTGGAGTTTTTAATAACCACTACAGGTACTTCTGCATATTGTATTGTGCGAGAAGCATTGGATCCAACAATTTGCTCTAATCCACTTGCACCATGGCTACCCATTATGATTGAATCAAAATGTTCATCGTTGGCAATTTCAGAAATTGCTTTATAAACCTTTCCTTTGCCAATTCTTGTTGAAACTTTAAGACCTGTTTTTTTTGTGATTTCATCTGCTTTTAATTGCAATTTTGTGGCAATTGCATCTTTCATAACTTCAGATTGAGAACCAGAAAACAAACCACCCAAAATTCCTTCTTCCAAAATAAAAAGCAAGGTGATTTCGTTTTTGTAAGCTTGAGCTACCTTAATTGCATGATTTAATGCACATTCTGCAACATCAGAAAAATCGGTAGGGACTAAAATGTTATTGTTTGTTTTTCTTTCCATGACATTTAATTTAATTCAAAAGTACAATGTTATTTAGATATATAAAATGATGTTTGTCATAAAATAAGCAAGTCCCATCGAAATGGGACTTTTTGCAAATCATTTTAATTATTCTTTAATGAATTTAATTTTCTGTGTTTGAGTGTTGGTTGTTACTTGGAGGAAGTATACTCCCTTCGACCAACTTGAACACTGAACTTTTTGGCTTAAATTATCTCCATCCAGGCTAAATAAACTTATAATTCTTCCCATTTGATCATAAATGACAACATTTGAAGATTGATTTACATTGATGTAAAATTCTGAATTAACTGGATTTGGTTGGATTTTTATTTGATTTGATTCAATTGGATGAACCCCAACTCCAAAACAATTCGTATACATTTGTTTGTATATAAAGGTATCGCATTTGTTGCACGTGTCGCTCAGACCTAAATATACATTTTGCACCCCATTGCTACCAAATTTATGTTGAACCAATCTGCCATACAATGTATTGGTATTGCCAGAATCGCCAATGTACCATTTGTATGTAATGCAATAATTGTTCAAATTTTTAGCTTCAAAAGTATACATGCAAGAATCTACAGAAGAACTTTTGTAAGAAAAGTCTGGTGAATTCCAATTGCATTTTTTAGTTGAATTGCAATTCACAACAACTGTTTTGCAAATCATCGTATCGCAATTTTTGCATTTGTTCTTTAAATACAAACAGACAGTGTAAGTTCCATTGCTCGTGAATTCATGAGTAGACAATCTTCCATATAAATAAGTAGGGGCGCTAGTGCTTGTGCCACTAATTTTATAGGTGTAAGTTATACAAGTATCATTAGAATTTGTGGCTTCAAAAGTGTATTTTTTGCACTGACTGCTATAGTTCCATCCGAAATTGCTCCAATTGCATTTTGTTGCACCAATGCAATCTGTCGTATATGAAGAACATATAGTTGTATCACAACCAGTGCAGGGATTGCTAATTTTCATGCAGATTTTATACGTGCCATTTTTAGGCATTTTATATGCAAACATTCTTCCTGTTCCTCCATAATAAGGAACAAGTGAATCATTGATGTAGCATTTATAAATCAAACATGAATCGTTGTTGGAATTGGCAACAATTTTAATGTAAGGACATTGAACTAGGGTCGTTGTATATCCCAAGTTTGAAGGCCAATTGCATTTATTTGCAAAGCAGTTGATGACAAGTTTTGACCAAATAATGGTGTCGCAACCATTGCATTTGTTGTAAAAGCGATACCCAACATTGTAGGTGCCATTTGAAGTGAAATAAACACTGTTAGTTCTGTTCGAATTGATAATTTTATTACCAACTATCAATGTATATGTAATACAAGTATCTTTTAAATCACTCGCTTCATAATTAAATGAATAACAATTTACTTTTGAATAACTCATAGATGCACCAGCCCATTTGCAAACTGTCATGCAAGTATCGTAAATGTATTTTGTTAATATAGTATCGCAACCAGTACATGAATTATAATAGGTTAACTTGATGTAATGATATCCTTTTGTTTTGAATTTAAATTCTGCAACTGTCCCGTACGCAGTATAAATAGCCAATCCAGAGTCGACGATAGTCCATTTATAATAAACACATGAATCATTTTGATCGGTAGCAAAAAATTTATATGAATTACATTTATTTGTGAACGAAATTTTAGGCGTTGTCCAATTACATTTTTTTGCGCAGTTTACGGTAATTGTTTTGCAATAATCTTTCACACAATATTTACCCACTGAATTTGTGTATTTTACAGAAACACAAACCTTGTAGGTGCCATTTTTTGCATAAGTATGAAATCCATCTCTAGTGGTACTGTATGTATTATCTCCGAAATTAACCACATATGAATATTTTCCTGTAGAACTGGTGTTCGTAGGGTATGCTGTGTATTTGTATTTATAACAGTCTGATGTATCATTCGTTAATACTAAATATGGCGTAAAGCTACAAGGACAAGTATCAACAGTTACAGATTTGCAAATTGTAGTATCCCACTTTGTGCAACTATTTTTGTACTTCATACAAACTTGGTAAGTCCCTGGAGCCGAAAAAGTATGGGTTAATACATTTCCCGAATAAGTGGTGCTAGAGCCAATGGCCCAAGTTACGGTTGCACAACTATCTACGAATGTTGGTTTTGCCTCAATTTTTAAACAAGTTGCAACATAATACCAATCGGTTTTTTTCGTTGTTCCCTGAGCTGAAACATTTGCAATTGTGAATGCAAATATTAAAGTCAAGAAAAATTGTAATATTTTTTTCATTTGTGGGGTATTAAGATTACAAATATAGACCTAAATTATATTGAATTTGTTGCTTGTAACTGAATTATAATCTTAATCTTGCATTCCGATGACCACAATGCTAATTTTAAATCATCAATTCAGAAATAATATAATCGGAAATTAATTTCCCCGAATTTGTAAGATAACAATGCGTTGAATTTAACGCTATGTGTTTGTTTAGCAATAAGGTGTCCAATTTTGATTTGTTGTTTTTTAACCAATTGGGTTCCGTTTTTAAAAGATGTTGAATATCCAAACCCTTTTTTGTTCTCAATTGGGTCATAATGTATTCATTTAACTGATTTTCAATTGTTAAATCCTCAATTTCAAAATAAGATTTTTTGTTTTCTATGGCGTCTATGTAAGAAGCATTGTTTGCCACATTCCAACGCCTTTGATATCCATTATAGGAGTGCGCGGCTGGCCCTATGCCCAAATATGCCTTTCCTGTCCAGTAATTGCTATTGTGAATCGCTTGGTGGCTAGGTTTACAATAATTGCTAATCTCATATGCATCCCATTCAAATTCTTGAATTTTATTTTGAAGGATAAAAAATTGACGTTCAACTTTTTCGTCGCTAGAAGGTGCGATTTCTTTTTTGTTGACCAAATGAGACAGCAAAGTTTTCGGCTCTATGGTTAAAGCATAGGCCGATAAATGGTTAATTCCTGAATTTAGAGCCCAATCCAATTCGGCAGTCCATTCTGAATCTGACTTCCAAGGTGTACCGTAAATTAAATCGATTGTAATTTTGTCGAAGCCACCTTGCAATGAAAGCTCAACAGCTTTTTTTGAATCATCAGCAGTATGTGCACGATTCATTTTTTGTAATTCAACATTGCTTAACGATTGCAATCCAATGCTTAGTCTATTTACGCCTAATTTTCTCCAAAGTTCAAGATTTACAGAATTGATGTCCTCTGGATTGGCTTCCAACGTGAATTCAATGAGTTCATTGACATTGAAATTGATTCGAATGGCGCTGATAATTGCAGAAAGTTGAGTTTCTGAAAGCACGGAAGGCGTCCCTCCGCCAAAATAAATGGTTTCAACTGATTGGTTTGCTAATTCACCTGCACGATCTTTTATTTCGATGGTCATTGCATCAATTAATTGATCTACATTTTTAAAAGATGTACTAAAATGAAAGTTGCAATAAGTGCATGCTTTTCGGCAAAAGGGGATATGGATATAAAGGCCAGCCAAGGTGCAAAGGTCTACAATATTAATTAAAAAAGACAGATAAAAGTTTCTTGTAAATTGAATGTTAAACTCTGCGATATTCAATTATTTTTGCAGTGAAATGCACAAGGTCGTATTTTTTAAAATCAGAGTCATTTTTGCCATTATTTGGATCGCTTTGCAGTGTAGCGGAGCGTTGAATGCTCAGCAATTGACCTTCGATAGTGCAAATCAGAGTTTAAGTGTTCAATTAGATACGACCTTTCACAGATTATCATGGGCAGAATATCATGCTTATATGTTTCGTGATTCGTTCAAAATTGACTCCTTGAAAAAGTTGATGTATGCTCCAACTGAATTTACCTTGCCTCAGAAAAGGGTTGCCGTATCCCCAGATCCATTCAATCCTTTTATCCATGAAACTTATTTACGGGTTGCCCGAGGTAGGTTTTGGTTTTTTGGATTGAGTTTATTTATTATTTTCTATTTTCTTTATTATAGAGCAGTTTTTGTGAAACAATTAGAATTGCGATTCAAAAGTTTTATAAAGAAATATTACTTTGAAGATTTAATTAGAGAGCAAAAAGTAAGCAGTATTGCAGGTTCAATTCATGCATATATTATCGGTTTATTAGTTTTCTGTCAGGGAGTTCTATTGTACATTATTACATCTGAATATGTTCAATTAAACAGTTTACTTACGTATATTCTAGCCTTGGTTTTTGTGGCAGCAATTTTTGGACTTCATTATATATTTCAATTTGCATTTACTTCAAGTTTAGAAATTGCAGAATTATGGAAACGACAAATTCAAAGGCAAATCAATGTGAATTTTATTTTTTCAATTGTAATGCTCCCGGTTTTTGTCATTACATATTATAACGGTTCTAAATTACAGGAAATCAATTTATCTTTAATTGTGTT
>CAIRMY010000108.1 GCA_903879775.1 uncultured Bacteroidota bacterium | reverse complement strand
CTTTTCTATTCAATAGGATCATGATTGACACTTCATGGGTTACAGGAATTGAACCAAAATTAAAATTCAAGTTCCATTCATTACTGTAACCAATAAAATATTTATCGTATCTAAATCCTAAATAATTATTCATCGACCACGCTTCATTTCCGTATGCCTTGATATGTTGAGCCCCTATTGCAAATTGAATATTTGAAAGCTTTACATTGGTTGAAAAATTTTGCGCCGCAACATTACCTTGAATCGAATATGAAAAGTTTGGCGTTACAACGGCATTTCTAATTAATTTGTTCAGCACGATACCACCATGGACTAAAATTTTTCTTTCAATCTTTTGGTCGGAGTTGTCAAAAAAGGAAATTGATGGTTCATTTACATTGTGTAAGGCTACACCAAAGAATCCTTTTTTATTATATGCCAAAGCACCAACAGAAGCATGTACAACATTTTTAGTGAGACGACTTTGTAATTCCGCAGTTGGTTTTACAAAACCTGTCATATTTTCATTAATTTGATCTTCCCAGTCAAATTGATCAGCCCCAAATGAAATTGAAGAATACTGCGCTGAAAGTCCAAATTTTAAATTTATTTTCTTTAGAGGGATATTGTATGCGTAAGATAATGTCCCTGAAAAATGAGAATATTTCGATTTTTCGCCACCGCCAGAATGAAGGTCTGTTAGGAATGCTCCAATACCCCACGAAGAGTTATTGGCATTCACCGGAGCATCAAAAGATAATGTTTGAGTGACCAATCTGCTATCTAAGCTCAACCATTGAGCTTTTGTACCAGACGCAATTCGATTGATCGATATTCCTTCTAATGAACCATTTCCAACTAAAGCAGGATTTGTAAGGTATCTATGAGTGTAAAGTTGTCGGAATATTGGATTTTGAGCAGTTGTTTTTTGCAATAAACACATGATCCCGATGAGCAACAAAACTAGTTTCTGTCTAGAGTACATATTTTAATTTTCATACAAACTTAAACATTACTCTATTAAAAAAATAAATATTTATGAATTAGATTTAACATCAAAAGTAGAAATACTTCGATTTTTTTTTGTAAAATTGTCATTCAATGTCGAAAGAAATTCGATTTTTTAAATACAAAGTCCAAGTGAATCAATGTGTTAGTCGCAATTTTCGGCGGTTATCATCATTGTTATTTTTTCTATTTTTATCATTTTTTTCAACGTCTAACTCGTTGATTGCAAAAAATACCAATAAAATGGTATTTTTCAATCATCACACACATTCCTTGATTTCCAATGCTCAGAACAGTGCTTACTCTGGTTTTGGATGTGATTCATTGATTGTAAAATTTTCAATCAACAATGATACTCAATGTTTGAATGGAAATTCTTTTGAGTTTAAAAATGAAAGTACTGATTCAACAGGTCAGAATTTGTCATTCGAATGGTATATTCAAAATACACAAGAGGCAATCACAACAGATTTGAATCGAATTTTCTCTGCTTCAGGTCAATATGAAATTAAATTAGTTGCACAAAATGATAGTTTGTGCAGAGATTCATTTACTCAAAATATTATTTTAACAAATCTCAAACCTAAAATCGATTTGATAGGTTCTGTTGAACAATGTTTTTCGGGAAATCAATTTAAATTTATTGATAGTACACAATACGATAGTATTTCTTCACCTTTGATTGCAAGAAATTGGAATTTGGGTGGATATAAAATCTCCAACGATCAAGAGGTTGTTTATTCTTTCCCAACGGATTCTGATTCAATCAATATTCAATTAGAGTTAGAATCATTTAACGGCTGTAAGTTTGATACAACATTGAAAGTTAAAATAAATCCATCTCCAATGGCTCATGTAAGTTTGCTTTCAAAGCATCAAGCATGTTTTATACCAAATGCAATTGATTCTTCAAATTATATAAAATCGCTCGTAGACAGTGTTTATTTTATAACAAACAATCAGGCAGGTGTTATTAGTAAAGAGTATTGGATTATTGACAACTATGATACTATTTCTGCAGTCGCGGGAATATTCAATCGTGAGTTGTTTGGAAAGGGAGATCATACAATTGCCTATTTTGTTGAAAGTGATTCTGGTTGTGAATATGACACGGTGATAAACGTTTATTTTGCTGATTTACCTAAGTCTATTTTCACATTTGCAGATTCTACATTGTGTTTATCCGGAAACAGATTTGAAATTATTGACAGCTCGGAAGCGGATGTCAAAGATTCGATAAGCCTGACAAAGTATTTTGTAGAATCATTGAGTCATATTGATACTTTTTACAAGCAACCAAGTTCGGGCAATGTCAAATTTTCATTGTCAGATGTTGGCGTTTTCAATATTTACAGCAGTGTAGAAACAAAATTTGGATGTATTGATACAGCATCTTCTTTCGTAACAGTGAATGATAATCCACAAGCGAGTATACTGACAAATACAACCGGAAAATGTGAAGGTGATTTATCGAGTTTTAATTTACAGCGCAAAGGAATCGTAGGTCAAGAATTGGATTCTGTTTTTTGGTATGAAGGAAATACCTTGTTGGGTAATGATACGATAATTAATTACACTCAAAATAGCGCTGGAGTTTATTACATTGGAATGAAATTGGTTTCTCCTTTTGGATGTTTTGATTCTACCACTGTTAAGTTAACTGTTCAAGGAAAACCCAAAATTAATATTTCTCGAGTTACATCAGATTCATGCGTCAATAAGTTTTTAGTTTTAAAAGGGGTTTCATCAAATTCTGAAAAAATTAATGAATTCAAGTGGAAATTCCCTGATGGCACAACAAGTTCAGATTCAGTGGTGAATAAAAAATTCACATCAGGTGGATCGAAGGAAATTCAATTGACCACAAAAGTAGGCGCGTTGAATTGTAGTGATTTTGATACAATAAGGGTAAAGCTCTTTGCAGCCGCTCCCGCAAGATTAGCAAGTTCTAGCAATGGTAAATGTTTCAAGGGAAATCAATTTAGTTTTACAGATTCAACAAAAGCAGCAGGTTCGATAACTAAAAAAGTTACTTGGAAATTTGCGGATGGTTATGATACTACATATGTTCCAACTTCTTTGTTCACAAAAGTAAAACATAGCTATAATAGCACTGGAAACTTCAATGTTATTTTAACGACTGTTAACCAATATGGTTGCCTTGATAGTGCGATTTCTACTGTTTCAGTTTATCCTACACCAACTGCAGATTTCACAATTGATAACAATACTCAATGTTTATCTGGAAATAATTTCAACTTTTCAGATCGGAGTATTTCTAATTCAATAAGTCCAACATTAAATTACTATTGGAATTTCGGCGATTCTACAATTTCAACGCTTGCAAATCCCTCAAAAAATTATTCAAAAGATGGACAGAAGAATATTCGCTTTGTTGCATCAAATTCAAATGGATGTGCAGATACTGCATATTCATTGGTGCAGGTTATTCCGCAACCAGTTGCAAATTTTGGCATAAACAATTCAACACAATGTGTAAACAACAATCAATTTGTATATACAGATTCATCAAAGATTAAATCTGGTGGTGGTGTAATTAAATTATCTTGGGATTTTGGTGATGGAAGTGTTTCTAATAGTTCCACAATTACAAAAAAATATTCTACAACTGGAACCATTAAAACAAAATTATATGCCACAACAACTTTTGGCTGTATTGATTCGGTTGAAAAATCTATTAAGTTAATGCCTAAGCCCAAAGCAAGTTTCTCAATGAATAACGATACTCAATGTTTTGTTGGAAATTCCTTCCAATTTTACAATCAAAGTTCAATTGTGAACGGTGGTGGAAGTTTAGTGTTTCAATGGAATTTTGGCGATGCAAATAGTTCTGGTAGTGCGCATCCAAATATTTCTTACGGTCAATATGGAAATTACAATGTTAAGCTAAAAACAATTAGTCAATTTGGCTGTCTTGATAGCTTGATTATACCTGTTCTGGTCACAGCAAATCCTTTAGTTTCATATCAATTTACAAAGCCGAGAAATCAATGTAATAATACGGATACATTTAAATTAACCAATATAACTCAAGCTTTGAATGGTAAAGGGTTGGTATACAAATGGGATTTAGGAGACGGAACAATTTCAAGCTCCGAGAATGTGGTTAAGAGTTTTAACAACGCCGGTGCTTATTATATCAAATTAACGGCTACAAATAATATAGGTTGTATTGATAGTTTCACTCAAAAAGTTCAAGTTTATCCAGATCCTATTGTTGATTTTAGTGTCAACAAGAACGCACAATGTATCAAGGGTCAAAACTTCCAATTTACCAATAATACAACAGTTGGATATTTAGGAGGTTCATTAAATTATATATGGAAATATTCAGATACTGTTTTTGCTAACTCATTAAATGCGAGTAAACTTTTCAATACCGTTAAATCTTATTCGGTGAAATTGATTGCTAAAACATCAAATGGATGCAGTGATTCAATGATCAAATCGGTTCAAGTTTATGCAAGTCCAATAGCTGATTTTTCGATTTCAAACGCTAAACAATGTTTGAGTAACAATGTATTTAAATTCAGTAACAATAGTTATATAAATGTAGGTAACAATAGCTATACTTGGTCGTTTGGCGATGGATTGGGTAGCGGGGTCAACTCACCAACCAAAACTTATACAACATTCGGCAATTATAACGTTAAATTATTGAGCACTTCCGATAATGGATGTGTTGATTCAATGATTAAGTTGGTTAATGTATATTCTCAACCTCAGGTATCATTTTCAAAATCTGATAGTGCAAAATGTTTACACAATAATTTATTTTCTTTCGAAGCTCAATCAACGAATGCTGATGGTTCATCGATGCAGCATAAATGGAGATATGGGAATGTGTCGACTGATACAGGAAAAAATGTACAAAAATCGTTTTCTTTTTCAGGGGTTTATTTGGTTAAATTGATTACAACCACAAATAATAATTGTGCAGATAGTGTTTTCACTACTGTTAAAATACATGCTCAACCACAGCCATCCTTTTCATTATCATCCAATTCTCAATGCTTAGCTGCCAATTCATTTTCAGCAACCAATTTGAGCACAATTGCCGTTGGTGGTGGAACATTGTCATATGGATGGAAATTTGGAAATGGCAAGTCAGATGTTGCCAAAAATCCAACATGGAGCTACACTTCAACAAACACCTACACGGTTACAATGTATGCTAATTCATCTAATTTTTGTATCGATAGTGTGAAAAAGGTTGTTTCTGTGAATCCCAATCCAGTGGTTTCTTTCAATTTATCTGATAGTGTGAAATGTTTAAGGAATAATGAATTTAAACTGACAAATACTTCAACCATTTCTTCTGGTACTTTGTATTACAATTGGGATTTTGGCAATTCGCAGAAATCAAGCGGTACCAGTCCCATTATTAATTACATAACAGAGGGAAATTATTTTATTAAGTTAGTGGCAAAAAGCGCCTTAGGTTGTTCCGATTCAATTAGAAAACTTGTGAAGGTTTTTGCTCAACCTAACGCTAAATTTAGTGTCAATAGCCAAATGCAGTGCCTCAAGGGTAATTATTTTCAATTTGTAAATAATTCACTCATCAGTTCGGGTACATTAAATTATATTTGGAATTTTGGAGATACCAGCAATAGCAACGTCTTCAATGCAAAGCATGGGTATAAATATCCTTCAAGCAAAGTTGTAAAATTAATTGCAACAAGTAATTTAGGGTGTAAAGATTCTGCAACATTGCCTTTAAGTGTTAAGCCAAATCCTAAAGCATCTTTCTATGTGAACGATTCAATTCAATGTAAGAATGGGAATGATTTTGTGTTTATGAACAATTCGAAAATTTCAGATGGTTTGTTGATGGCCAATTGGAATTTTGGTGACAATGTTATCCAATCAAGTTTTATTGGAAGACATGGCTATACGAATTCCGGTATTTATAGAGTTTTACTTACAATGAACTCAAATTTTAATTGTTCAGATACAATCTCTAAATTTATTAAAGTTACCAATCAACCTGTGGTTGCATTTACGTTAAATCAGAATTCAAGTTGTTTCATTGACAATAATTTTAAAACTGATAATTCAACAACATATAGCGGTACTGAGCAGGTTAATTTTACTTGGAGATTTTCTGATGGAGAAGTTTATTATGTAAATAAAACCGATAAGTCGTTTTCATCTGATGGTAAGAAATCAATTACGCTTTATGCTGTAACATCGGAAGGTTGTGCAGATTCATTAACAAAAACTGTGACTGTATTCCCTCAGGGTAAATCACAAATTCAACTATTTGATACCATTCAATGTTTAAAGGGAAATAAATTTACATTTGGTAATTTATCTCGTCTAGAAGGTGAAAATTTTGCTATTTTATCTTGGAACTATGGTGATGGCACCATTGATACAGTGTTAACGGTGAAACCAGTCACATATGAATATTACGATACTGGGTTATTTCGGGTTGAACTCATTACCACTACTGAAAATTTGTGTCAAGATAAAAGTTCTGGCTATGTGAGGGTTGTGCCAATGCCTAAAGCTGCTTATATACAATCTGGGGTTTCATATTGCCAGAATGATCAACATTTTGAATTTATTGCAAATTCAGTTGCTCCCAATATTGTGTTAAGTAAATGGGAAGTTGAAAAGCAAACAATTCAAAATATTGATACATTAAAATACACATTTGGATATCCAGGTAAGTACAATATAAAATATATTTTATTTACAGATTTTGGTTGCAGCGATACTGCAAGAACGAAGGCTATTGTGAATGAAGCGCCATTTGCCAAAATTTTGTCAGATAAAATTGAACAATGTTTGGAAAATAACAGATTTAATTTTACCAATTTATCATCAGGAAATTCTGTACCTGATGAGAGTTGGATTTTCCATGATGGACCTTTTCTTGATTTAAGAACTGGTTCCACTCAGGAAGTTGTTTTTGAATATTCTGGAAAACAACTTGTCGAATTAATTGTGGAAAATGACTCATCTTGTATTGATACTGCAACAACTTATGTAACTGTAAATCCTTTTGCTTCTGCAAACATTGATATTGCAAATGTTTGTCAAAATACGTTCTCTAAAATTAAATCAAATGCGACTATCTCTTCGGGCAATATAAGAACATATGAATGGAATTTAGGTGATGGTAGAAATACAGTTGATTCTGCTCCTGATCATAAATATGCTTATCCTGGGAAATATTATATCAATCTAACACTAAAATCTGATAAAGGTTGTCAATCTAAATTTAGAGATTCAACAATTGTTTTTCCAAATCCTGTTGCACGTATTTTGACGCAAACTCAAAGAGCTACGATTTTACAAGATACAATTCAATTTATGGATTCTAGTGATAATGCAGCTGCATATGAATGGAGTTTTGGCGATGCTGCTAATTCAATGAGTTATGAAAGTTCACCCAAAAATGGTTTCGCCGACACGGGTAATTTCAATGTGCAACTTGTTGTAACATCAGCTGATGGTTGCAGCGACACTTCTATGAAAACGGTTCGAGTTTGGCCCGATTTTAATTTGCTTTTCCCTTCGGCATTTAGTCCTAATTTAGATAATTTGAACGATGATTATAACGTTGTCGGTCATTTTCATTCGATCAAGAATTTCATCATGACTATTTATGATCAAAACGGGATAAAAGTTTTTGAAACCACCGACATTAAGAATGCATGGAATGGCAAAATGATGAATGAAGGGAATGAATTGCCTTCAGGTAGTTACGAAACCATTGTGAGGGTTCAAGATATATACAATAAACAATTTAATTTCACTAAAAAAATTAGTTTAGTTCGATGATAGCTGGAAATTTAAATATCAAACACAAGTTCGCTAGCTGGATATCATTCATTTTAACATTCTTGATTTGGAGTGATGGTATTTCTGCGGGTCAACCAAAGCTATCGGTTTTATCAAAATCGGGTGTTACTTGTTCAAATGCGAATGACGGTAAGGTTGAACTTAAAGTTACGAGTGGTAAATCTCCATTTTTATTCAAAATATCTGGGCAATCGTACCAATCTTCTAAGAAATTTGATTCATTAGCCCCTGGGAATTATTCGTTTGTTGTCATGGATGATGATAATGAACTTGATTCAATTTCAGTGAATATAGCAGATGCAAATAAATTTGTATTAACATCTACTTTGGTCCAGCCTCGTTGCAATAATTCGGCGAATGGGTCTATAGCTCTATCGCTGACTGGAGGTGTAGGTGGATATAGTTATCAATGGTCTAATTCCGCTGGATACGCCTCAAATAGCAAAAATATTTCAGGCCTTGTTACTGGAAGTTATAAAGTAGAAATTTCCGATGGTAATGGGTGTAATTTCGATACTACATACAATGTGTCTTCTGTGAACTTTTTGTCTGCTAAAGTTTCAAAAGGCGATATTAAGTGCTTTGGCAATTCAGATGGGCTTGCGAAACTTAATATTGTGAGTAGTATTGGATTGTTTCAAATTGCTTGGACAGGGCCAAATAATTATACGTCAAGTTCTTTTATCATTTCAAATTTATCACAGGGTGTTTATAATGTAATTGTTACGGATACAGCAAATTGCACTGTTTCAGCATCTGTTTCAATCAATATGCCGGCACAATTATCTATTACAATTAAATCTGTTAAAGATGCTTTGTGTTACGGTACTGCAAATGGAACGGTTGTTACGGAAGTAAATGGTGGAAGAAAACCTTATACATTCTCTTGGTCAGGACCTAACTCATACGTCTCTTCAAATCAAAATATTTATGATGCACCATATGGTTTATTACAAGTATCAATTACAGATTCGAGTGGTTGTTCCGCAAATAATCAAGCATTTATTTCAGAGCCAAGTCAATTAGTGGCATCTTCTAAAATTACAGATGTTACCTGTTTTGGTTTATCAAATGGAAAAATTGAGCAAACAGTTTCTGGGGGTTCTAAGCCATATTCTTTTTCTTGGGTTTCTGGGATTAAAACCAAGGATTTAACGAAAATCAGCTCTGGCAATTATACAGTAATCATTTCCGATAGCAACGGATGTTTTTTATCAAAAACTTATAGCGTTTCTGCACCTCAGAATTTAGAATTAGCCTATGTTTCAACAAACGTAAAATGCCATACACAGAAAAATGGTAGCTTTACATTGTTTGGATCGGGAGGGACATTTCCTTGGACATATTCCGTAAATGGCCCTAGTGCTTATAGTTCTACCTCAGTTACAAATAAAAATTTAGGAGCCGGTAATTATAAAGTTAAATTGACGGATGCGAAAGGATGTAAGGATTCTCAGATCATTGTGATCAGCCAACCTTTGGCTATTTCGGTGGGTAAAAAAGTTATCCAACCAACTTGTTTCGGATTGAAGGGCTCATTGTCGCTCAATGTAAATGGCGGTACATCTCCTTATTCATATGAATGGTTAGATAACTCAGGCGCTTTATATGCCGCAACACAGAATGTGGTTTCTGCTGATATTGGAAATTATACATTTACGGTGATTGATGCAAATCAATGTAGTTATTCTGATACTGTAAATGTATACCAACCAAGTCAGCTTAACCTTTCGTTAAAATCTAAAGTGAATCCAGTTTGTTTTGCGGATTCAACCGGGCAAATTAAATTAACAACAAACGGGGGCATCAAACCGTATTCTTTTCAGTTAAATGCCACACCTTTCCAATCTGATTCGAGTTATAACAAACTGATAAAAGGGGTCTATTCAATTTCTGTAAGAGATAAAAATTATTGCTCCGATACAATAAATTATTACTTAAAGTATCTCGATACTGTTAAGCCTTCAATGTCCCTCAAAAAACCAACTATTTATTTAAGCAATTCAGGCAGTGTATCAGTTCAATTGACACAATTGGATTCTGGAATTACCGATAACTGCGAGGTTTCATCAATTTCTATTTCAAAAACAACATTTAATTGTAGCCAATTAGGGAGTAATTTAATTACAGTTACTGCGAGTGACTTAAGTGGAAATACGATCGTTAAGAATACCACCATTACAGTTAAAGACACTGTGAAACCTGTAATTGTTTCACAATCTGCAAATGTTTATTTAAATACGAGTGGTTTTGCTTCACTTACAACTTCTACGGTCAACAAAGGAAGTTATGACAACTGCAAATTAGATTCAGTTACAATTAATAAATCTACTTTTAATTGCACCAATTTAGGGGTCAATCAAATAGTGTTGAGAGTGAAAGATAATTCTGGCAATCAATCTTTACAATATGTAACTGTAAATGTTTTAGATACGGTAAAGCCAATTATCAACTATAAGAATGTAAATTGTTACTTGAATTCTTCAGGTATTGGCAAAATATCTGAACAAGATGTAAATAATGGCAGTTATGATAATTGTGCAATTGTTTCATATTCTTTAAGTCAACAAGTATTTGATTGTAATGAAATGGGTGCAAATTTTATTACCTTTTCAATTAAAGATAAAGCAGGTAATTTAACAAGTCAATCGGTAAAAGTTACAGTGATCGATACCATTAATCCTGTGATAAAAATTAAAAATGTTTCGCTTTATTTAAATCAATATGGATATTCGGTTTTATCTCCATCCGATTTAGATGACGGAAGTTTCGATAATTGCAAAATTGCTTCAAAAAGTATAAGTAAGTCAGTTTTTACTTGCGGTAACCTAGGGAGCAATATTATAGTTTATACAGTTTCAGATCCGAGTGGTAATTCTTCTCAGGTAAACGTTTCACTTACTGTTTATGATACCATTAAACCGACAAATAAAACGAGAAATACCTCAGTTTACTTAGATAACAATGGGTTTGCTGTATTGTCGTTATACGATGTTGATAATGGATCATTTGATAACTGTGGAATTTCTAAATATGCTCTGAGTAGAGATCGTTTCTATTGTTATGAATTGGGTAAAAAATCAGTTTCATTTACAACTTCCGATCAATCTGGAAATACGACTGTGAATTCTGTAGATATTACAGTTTTAGATACTGTAAGGCCAATTATAAAGACAGCGAATAAAAACATTTATTTAGATAAATCCGGACAATTTTCAATTGATGCTTCTTATTTCGATAATGGCAGCTACGATAATTGTGGAATTAAAACAAGAACTTTAAGTCAATATAATTTTAATTGTACAGACGTTGGAAATAAACTTTTGTTGTATTCAATCACCGATACATCTGGAAATTCTGCAATTGCAATTGTAAACGTAAAGGTATTTGATACAATTTCGCCAATTGTTATTGCTCAGAATAAAACAGTTTACCTCGATAGCCTTGGAAAAGTAAAGTTGTCTAAAGATGTTTTTGCATCATTATGTTCTGACAATTGTGAAATCCAAAACTTATATTTAACAGATTCGATATTTGATTGTTCAAAGATTGGAACACGTATAGTGTCTTTGGTGGCATTAGATAAAAGTGGCAATTTGAGCGCTCAACAGTTTAGTGTCATTGTAAAGGATACGATTCGTCCAAAAATATTGGTCAAAGATGCTGTTATTTACATTGATACTGCAGGCTTTGCAAATTTAACGGCTAAAGATTTTGTAGTTTCTGCCCAAGACAACTGTACAATCAAAGCTATAAATTTCACTCAATCTCAATTTACAAACTTAGAAATTGGTGAAAATTGGATTGAAGCGAGTATCGTTGATGGCGTTGGAAATAAAAGTGCAAATCAATGGGTTAAGGTTATTGTTGAACTTGGCGATGCAGATAAAGATAGCATTCCAGATTATGTGGAGAGAGCTCTAGATTTTGATCAAGATGGGGTGCCAAATTATTTAGATAAAGATTCCGATAATGATGGAGTTCTTGATTTAGATGAAAATGATGGTTTGGATATCTTATTAGATCTTGATAGAGATGGTTATGCCAATGTATATGACTTGGATTCTGATAATGATCGAATTCTTGATATTATTGAAAACAATGGTTACGACCCTGATAGAAATGGTAGGGTTGGCCTAGGAAAAGTAAGTGTTGCATTTAATGGTGTACCCGTTTTGGCAAATAATGCCTCTGGTTATTTGCTAGTATTTACTGATTCTGACTTGTTTCCAGATTATAAAGATTTAGATTCAGATGGGGATTTAATTTCTGATAAAGTTGAAAATGGCCCTACAGATCAACCCTTGGATTTTGACAATGATGGAACATTAGATTTTAGAGATTTAGATTCTGATAATGATTTAATTTCTGATTCAATTGAAACTAACAAAGATTTTGATGAAGATGGAAAGCCAAATTATATTGATTATGATTCAGATGCCGACGGGATTTTAGATAAAATTGAATCTAGTTTTGATTATGATAACGATGGTCTTGGTTCTTGGTTGGATTTAGATTCTGACAACGATAATATTCTTGATGAAGTTGAAACGAGTGCAGATTTAGATAAAGACGGATCGGGAAATTGGATAGATAAAGATGCTGACAATGATAAAATTCCGGATTTGTTTGAAACAAATTTAGATTTTGACAATGATAGAATCCCCGACTTTTTAGATACAGATAGTGATGGAGACGGTATTTCAGATGAAGTTGAGGGACAGCCCTTTGTATCAAATACTCCAGCAGATACCGATGCTGATGGTCAATTTGATTTTAAAGATATAGATTCCGACAACGATGGTATTTTGGATGAAATTGAAGGAAGACCAAATCCTTCACTTCCAGATTCTGACGACGATGGGACACCAGATTTTAGAGATGAAGATTCAGATCAAGATGGTGTTCTTGATTTGTATGAAGGACTAAAAGATACAGACAACGATGGTATTTTAGATGCAATTGACAAAGATTCAGACGAAGATGGAATCCCAGATAAAATTGAGACATATTCTGATTCTGATGGCGATGGAATACCTAACTCTTTAGATCTTGACTCCGACAATGATGGTGTTAATGATGTGAGGGAATGTGGTTACAATGATGTTAGTGGAAAAGGTATGGTTATTAATCTTGATTCATGTATTACAAGCGATGTTGATGGCGATGGATTGTTTAATTTCATTGATACCGATTCTGATGGCGATGGCATTTCTGATTTAGTTGAATCAGGTAAATTATTTTCTGATAAGAATTTTGACGGTCGTGTCGATGGTATTGATACAGATTTAGATGGAATTCAAGATGAAGCCGATGATCTCACCGGTAAGTTTGGAGATGCTTATGATCAAAATCAAGTTGATAGTGATGGCGATGGAACCAGAGACTTTGAAGATTTCGATAGCGACAATGATAAAATCTCTGATGAAATTGAGAAGAATATTGATTTAGATTACGACTATATCCCTAATTATTTAGATCAAGATAGCGATCAAGACAATATCCAAGATTCTATAGAAACGGCAAATGATTTTGATCTTGATGGTTTAGGGAATTGGTTAGATTTTGATTCAGATAACGACAATATTGCAGATTCCACTGAGTTAAACTTTGATTTTGATGGGGATGGTTCGCCTAATTATTTAGATTTAGATAGTGATGGAGACGAAGTATCTGATGAAATTGAAGGGAGTGTAGATTCTGATAGAAATTCTTACAAAGATTTCTTGGATTGTCAAACATTTGTTCCGGAGGTGTTTACCCCAAATAATGACGGTGTGAATGACGTTTTGAAAATAAAAGGTCTAGTTAATTTTCCCAATGCAAGCATTGTTGTTTTCAATCAATGGGGTCAAGTGGTTTTTAAATCCAATGGTCCATATCAAAATAATTGGGGAGGTATAAATACAGAGGGTTCAAACTTTGCGAATAATGTAGTTTTACCTGAAGGAATTTATTTTTATGTGCTCGATCATAATCAAAGCAACAGCACAAACTATAACAGGCCTCAATCAAAAGGTAATTTTTATATCAAACCATGATGATTTATCTCAAAATATCAATAAATCAAATGTTTAGAAAGTATTTTGGATACATTCTTTTTATGTTGTCGGCGCATTCTTTAAACGCGCAACAAGCCTCATTAACCACTCAGTATGATGTGGTTTCGGGCATTCAAAATCCTGCATATAATGGAATGCATCAGTCGTTGAGAATAGATGCAATCTCAAGAATTCAATGGGCAAATTTTCCAGGTACGCCAAGGTATACCTGTTTGGGTATCCAAACGCCTCTGAGTAAAGATTTTGCTCTTGGTGCGAATTTCCAAAGCTTAAAAGTTGGTAGTTTTAAAGTTGCTTCCCCGCTTTCAATGAATGTGATTGCCGGAGATATTGCTTATCATAAACAAGTGTCCAAAAATGTGAATGTTGCTGTTGGACTTAGGTTAGGTATCTTTGGTTTTAACATGCAATTATCCAGTCTGGTTGCCGATAATCCAACTGATGTTGCAATTGGAGGTAATGATTATAATATAAACACCCCTGTGATTGGTGGTGGTGTAATTATTTATGGTAAAAATTACTATATAGGTGGTGCCATGCCACAATATGCTTTGCTATCAGATCAAATTATTGACAATGTGAATATTGGTTACAATGCTCGAACCTTTTATTTATTGAATGCAGGTTATATTATTCCATTAAATTCAAAATGGAATTTTAAAACAACCATTCAAACAAGATATTATTATGGCCTGCCAATGCAATTTGATTTCAATGGATACCTAATTGATAAAGACTTATTTTCCATTGGGTATGGATATAGATCAACAGGTTCTCACGCCGTATTGTCGAGTATAAAAGTGAATGAGTTCTTCAAAGTTTTGTATTCTTATGAAAACGGAACTGTCTACAATAAAAATATTCCATTTGTTTCACATGAATTTGGTTTGTCTTACAGTTTCAGTCAACCAAGTAAACAAACTAAAGTTGTACCTAGATTTTATTAACTGAAATGCTAAAGCCGGAATATATTTTTATTTGGATTTTATTTCACCTTGGTGCTGTTGAATTACCCAGAACACTCGCCAATAGGTCGAAACCCAAAACCCCTGCTTACGAGCAAGTGAAGCATATGCGCTATCAAAATGCACTGGCTTCATATCAAACTTTAAATGATGTTAAACTTGCAGTAGAATACAGATCAATCGCTACGGCTTTATCTAAGTTGAATCAAAATGATTCTGCACTAGTTGTGTATTCTAAAATGCTGACTAAATTTCCCAATAGCATTTTAAATAAAGATTTATTGGAAATTGCTTTAATTTCAAGAAAAGTTGGAAAATACACTTATTCTGATAGTTTAATCTCTGTTCTCAAAGCCGGAGAATATTCTTATCTAAATGTTTATGACGATTATTTAGATACCAACTATCATCATAGGCATCAAGGATTAGATCTGTTTTCAACTTCCAAGAAAAAGTTTAAATTCAATTCTAAATCACCTGTAAATTATGGGGCTGTCAGAAATCCACGCGATTTCTCATGGTACTTCCATACAAAGGAATTACTTCCCGATGGTTTGCTCAATAGTATTTCAGGTACAGATAAACAATCCTATGGTCAAATTAGAGCCGCACTTAATTGGAGCTCAGAAACTGTTTCAAATGGTCAGCTTTTGCAAGATCGAGTGATTAATCGCTACGTTGAATTGTCTCATATCGATAGTTTTGGAAATTATTATGTTACAATGAACAATCGTTTTGTAAATGACAGTGATCAATTTCTCTTGCAATCTTACAGATATTTCTACAATCCTAAATTAGGTAAATATACTTTTGAGGGAATTGGACTTGAACAATATTATTACAATGTGTCATCATTTGTTTTAAATGAATCGCGAACCAAAGGTTTGTTTTGCAGTGATATGCCCGGTTCTTTAGGCAAATCAGATGTTTGGATTTGTGACATTGCTTTTGATAAATCTGGGAAGATGTCTATCACAAATATTGGGAATTTAGGTCCTAAAGTCAATACCATACTTTCTGAGTCTGATCCTGTATTTATCAATGATGAAATTATTGCATTTGCATCTGAAGGTAGAGTAGGATTTGGCGGTTACGATTTGTATTTTTATAGCTTATTGAATAATGAGGTCAGCAACGCTGGCACTTTTATTAACACCGTTAAAGATGAGTATTTTCCTAAATATTATGATGGGAAATTGTATTATTCTGCTTCTGATTCGGCAAATACTCAATCTCTTTATTCAGTAAATGTCCCTTATGAAACAATTTATGAATCAGTTTTGCCTTTTATACCTCCTGCACCGGTTGAGAATCCTTCGGTTGATGTTGTTGCAAATGGTGATCAATCTTCAGGTAGTATTCAGAATACTCTCGATAAAGTAAGAAAAGAAAGCATAAATAAATACGACTATGCAAGAAAAATGTCGTTTGTATTAATGTCTGATTCTGAACGATTAGAGACCATCCAAAAGGTTGATTCTTCTTCGAATTATAAGGATTATAAATTTATGACATTGTTTCATATAGACAATGAATTTGTAATTGAAAAGGATTTTGAGCACGAATTGGAAATAGTTGCGGCACTTCTTAATAAGCGTTCAGATTGGGGTCTTGAAATTAGGTCATATACTGATAGCCGTGGTCCAAAAATGAAGAATTTGAAATTATCTCAAAGTCGTGCTGATTACGTAGCTGAATATCTCAAAAACAAGGGCGTAAATCCAGGTCAAATTTTACCAATTGGATTTGGTGAATCTATGTTAATCAATCACTGTGCCGATGGTATTGAATGTTCTGAAGAAGAACACAGACAAAATAGACGTACTGAGTTAATTATTACGCCAGTATTCTATTGGAAGAAATCAAAATAACGTCGGTAAAATCTATGCTCAAGAATTATTATTGGTTAACAAAAATGTTCTTATCTATTTTGATATCAACGTTTTGCATGAATAACCTAAAAGGGCAAAAAATATCCGACAATATTCTCGATTTGGAATTGTCGGGTGGAGTACAATATTTGGCCATTGAAAACAATGAATTTTTACCTACTGGAAGTTTAAATCTAACTCTAGGTAATTTGTATGTTGGAGGAGGTTTGAGTGGTACTCGAGATGTAAAACTTGATCTTGGTTATCATATTGTCAACTCAGAGGAGTTTGTATTGACTCTTGGTTATCAAAGATTAGATATTTTAAAAGATAGAGCATTTGCGAATGCGGTTTTCTTGCAATCACAATTTATGATTACGGATTTCTCGTTTTTGAAATTTAGAACTTCCTATTTTTATAGTAACAATGCGAATATTGTTTCTCCCTTTTCGGGGCAAATAGAATATGGGTTTAGATTTGATCTTACCGGAGGCAATGGCATGAGTAGGGGCTCTGGTGGTGATAATTGGAGTTCTTGGTTTTCAGACGTTTGGTAAAAAATTGTTGACGCTTCGCAGTTGAATTTGCTTCGCAAGTTGATACCTTCGGCTGTTGAATTTGCTACGCAAGTTGACACCTTCGCTGTTGATTTTACGACGCAGATTTAAGTTGATGGGTTTTCTTCTAATCCTCTAATCTTTCTAATCCTATAACCTCTTTAACCGTTTAGCGTTTAAAGTTTAGCATTGTACGGCAAGTTAAATTCCGTCTAATCTCCATATCTTACTAACCCTTCTAACCTTTCTAAGTTTACATTTTTCGGCAAGTTAAATTCTGTCTAATCTCCTAATCTTACTAACCCTTCTAAACGTTCTAACCGTTCTAATCATATTCAATTACAAAAAAAAAGCCACCCGAAAGGGTGGCTCTTGTAATTGAATATTGTGATTACTTATTGTAATTTGAACATAGTGATAGTGTAGCCCAATCTGTCAGAACCTTTGAAAGTCAATTGAGCAGTTAAAGCGTGTCCTTTAGGCAAAGCATTGTATTGAGCTTCAGCGATAAAGAAACATTTAGAGAAGCTAGGGTCGTTGGTAAAGTCAACTTCGATAGATTTGAAACCTCTAGGTGGGTTGCAACGGATTGCACCAGGAGCACCTGGAGTAGCAGGACCTGGAGCAGAAGCCAAACCAGGGATAGCAGCGCCACCACCTGCAGGGCTAACAGCACCAGTAGGAGCAGCAGCAGCAG
>CAIRMY010000107.1 GCA_903879775.1 uncultured Bacteroidota bacterium | reverse complement strand
GAAAACGCTAGAACCAAACAGCAAATGCCCTTGAATTATTTTATTTATGAAGAATACCTTCAAAATGAAAAAAAATACAACATTATAGATGCTGCCAATTCGCTCACAAAACCGCTTTTAATCGTGCATGGAACTGCAGATAAATCTGTTCCATTCAATGTGGCAGAAAATATATACAATGCTTGTGCGCACAGTATACTTTACACAGTCGAAAATGGGGACCATACTTTTGGTGTTGCGCATCCAATTCAAGGTTTGCAAGATGTAAATAAAGATTTTTGGTTGATGCTCGATAATACCTTGGAATTTATTAATGACGAAGAGATTTAATCTCTTTTTGCCATTGCCCGCTTCAATCGATCATTGATCGCAAGTCCAAGTCCTTCATTTTCAGCAAACTCAATATAAACTTCTGTAAGTCCTTTTTGATCGAAGTCTCTCAATACCGAAAACAAATTTGCAGCTGCTTCTATCGAGGCATTGTTGTTTGTTAAATACATAACATTGCACTGTATTCTCGGATTTTCCCCCCAGTATTTTTCTTCAGTTTGAGGAGAATAAAACAAAACGTTCGAATGTGGTTCTAATTGGTCGTGCTTTAAATCTTTTAATTTGCAGTACGGTGAATAATGTTGGTCGAGTTGACCAGGAGCTTTAGGATTGCTATGCTCATTCAAACTTACGTTTACCGGTCCAATGATTCCCTCAATAGCTTCTTGGGTTATTCCGCCAAGTCTCAGAATTGTGGGGTTGTTTTCAAAAGATATGATGGTGCTTTCAATGCCAACGCAACAACTTCCCCCATCTAAAATATAATCAATTTTATTGCCGAGTTGGTCTTGGACATGCTGAGCATTTGTTGGACTCACATAACCGAACGGATTCGCGCTTGGAGCGGCCAATGGGTAAGTGAGCTTTGATAATAATTCAAGTGCAATGGGGTGATTAGGCATTCTCACTGCCACTGTTGGATGTCCTGACGTCACTAAATCAGGCACTAAATCCGATTTAGGAAGCACAAAAGTTAGAGGTCCAGGCCAAAAATGGTCCATCAATATTTTTGCTTTTTGAGGGACATTGGACACAATTTGATTCAGCGCATCGGAATGTGCAATGTGCAAAATTAGAGGATCGAAAAAGGGTCTATTTTTAGCTTCGAAAATCTTAGCCACGGCAGTTGCATCAAGGCCATTTGCTGCCAATCCGTATACTGTTTCAGTAGGGATGGCAACAATTCCACCGCGGTTTAGAATTTCAACAGATTTGAATATATCGTTACCTATTTCAGAACGCATTTTAACGTCGTTTTAGGCTATATTTTTCAATTTTATTGTAAAGATGACTGCGTTGAATATCGATTTCAATTGCAGTTTTTGCAACATTCCAAGCATTTTGAACCAATTTGCGTTCAATGAACACTTTTTCAGCCCAATCTCTAAATTCCTGAAGCGTTTTATATTCGTCAACAACACCAAAAGGGTCTGCACCACGCTGAGCAGGATTGCTGTACATGTATACATTGTCGCCTGAAATATTCTCTTCGCAAAGTATCACCAATCGTTCGATAACGTTTCTGAGTTCACGGATATTTCCTGTCCAATTCACATCTTGAAGGGCTCTATATCCATCTGGAGTGAATTTTTTTGGTTGCATTGCATTTTCCTCACAGATTTCTGATAGGAATTTATCTGCAATCATTGGGATATCTTCAGCCCTTTCATTGAGAGTGGGTACGTGTATTAAAATGACAGATAGTCGATGATAAAGGTCCATTCTAAAGTTGCCTTTTTCAATTTCATCTAAAAGATTTTTATTTGTTGCCGCAACAATTCTAACATCAACTTTTATTTCTTTATCGCCGCCAACTCGGGTAATTTTACCTTCTTGTATGGCTCTTAGCACTTTGGCTTGCGCAGCCATTGACATATCGCCAATTTCATCTAGAAAAAGTGTTCCGCCGTGAGCTTGTTCAAATTTGCCGATGCGCTGTTTGATTGCAGAGGTAAAGCTTCCTTTTTCATGTCCGAACAGTTCGCTTTCAATAAGTTCAGTGGGAATCGAAGCGCAGTTAACTTCAATGAGCGCATTCGAAGCGCGTGTACTTCTTTCATGAACCCAACGAGCAACCAATTCTTTCCCCGTGCCATTTTCTCCTGTAATTAAAACTCTTGCTTCTGTGGGAGCAACTTTTTCAATTGTTTCTTTAATCTTGGAAATTGCCGGTGTTTCGCCAATAATATCAAAAGTTTTAGCAACTTTTCTTTTCAGAACTTTGGTTTCAGTAACCAAATTGTTTCTATCTATCGCATTTCTTAGCGTGATAAGCAATCGATTTAAATCGGGTGGCTTTGTGATAAAATCATAAGCCCCTTTTTTGGTACTATCGATGGCCATTTCAACATTTCCATGGCCAGAAATCATAACCATAGGAATTTCAGGTCTGAAGGCTTGGACTTTTTCCAACAATTCCATACCATCGATTCCCGGCATTTTTACATCGCATAAAATTACGTCGAAATCATTCTTCTGTATAAGCTGCCAAGCTTTCTCTCCATTGTCGGCAAGAGAAACCTCAAAGTCTTCATATTCAAGTATTTCCTTCAGTGTTTCTCTAATAGGAGCCTCGTCATCTACAACTAGTATGTGTGCCATGTTTGTACAATTAATACTACAAATATTGTGAATTATTTATTAGACATCGATACGTTTGATGAGAATATTATCCACCATTTTCGCACCATTGTGAAATACCGAATGAAGATAAAAAAAGAATGATTTGAAAAAAAATAGTTGCGAAATTGTTGTATTTAATGCATCTTTGTTTTTAAGTGTTAGAAAACAGCCGTTACCTAATGAGAAAAAAACTACTTTGGATTGCAGTATTGGGATTGTCAGGAAGTGCTAATTTACAGGCACAACAGGATCCTTCGTACACGCATTTTATCTACAACAAATTGATGTACAACCCGGCATATGCTGGTGCGTCAAATCAATTTTGTTTGAATGCAGTGACGCATCAACAGTACGTAGGGTACGAAGACCAAACTAAATTGCTAAAAACACAAGGCGGAATGCCCATTTCTAGCGAGTTACCACAAAACATCGCACCAAAAACAAGCGGTGCGGCTTTTAGTGCGCCCATTGTAATACCTATTGGCGGTGCTAAAATTAATGTTGGTGGTGTTTTCGCTTCTTTTATTAAAGATCAGGTTGCCTATGAAGACAACACCTATATAAGAGGTGGTTTGTCTGCAGCATACACAACCCCCGATGGCGTATCTTACAGATTGGGTTTTGAAGCAAATAGCTTAACCAAGAAATTAGATGGTGATGGCTTGAGATATCACGATCCAAATGATCCCAATATTCCAACTGGAGTTACAGGGGAAACAAAAATGGCATTTGGCGCAGGTTTCTATTATCAAAATCCCAATATTTTCAATGGTATGTTTGCTGGATTAAGTATGACAAATATGTTGCCGCAAACTTATGCTTATGGAAGTGGTGGAGCAATTAAAATTTCAACTGCACGACATATTTACTTGGTAGCAGGATACAAACAAGAACAATTTTTATCAAATCCTTTATTAACCTTAGAACCATCAATGTTAATCAAAACAGTTGTTGGCGATGCGGGTGGATTGGTTAAACCAGAATTAGATTTACAAGGTATGGTTACATATAATGACATGTTTGCTGGCGGATTAAATTTGAGATCTTATATCGCAGGGGTGGATGCAATCAGTTTTATGCTTGGATATTATCCTCCTTTATTAGGTGGAAATGGTGGTCCTTCTTCACGTCAACGTTTGAGAGTAGGTTATGCATACGATTTGGTTGTGTCTAATATTCGCACCACTTCTTATGGAACACATGAACTACAAGTAAATTACTGTTTCACATTCGAATTGCCTGCTCGCCCGCCTAAAATCTATCGCCATCCACGTTGGATGAATAGAAGTCCTAAGACAGATTAATATTTTATTCACATACAATAAACATTAAAAAATAACGTTTAAATAATAAGAAAATATCAAAAGACTTGCATTTTCGGATGTAATCTTTATTTTTGCAACTTCACAATAGTACCTATAAACGAAACTAAAACACAAAAATGAAAAGTAAAGTGATGGGTTTCTTCTCTAAAGAGAGGATGACAAAAGGGTTCAACATGATCATTGGGAACAAGCGTTTACGCTTTGTTTCAATTGCTTCTGTCGTTGCCTTTATTGCGTGTGGACCTACAGACACTGGAGACCTTACAGGTGTTCAAGGTAGAAGTCCGTGGTTCCACCCTGAGCCTCCAGGAACTGTTTACGTAAAAACAGGAACATTCCATACTGGTCAAGGTAGTCAGGATATCTTCCAGTCGTACTTGCAACCTAACAAACAAATGACGATTGTTGGTTTTTGGATGGACGAAACGGAAATCACAAACAACGAATACAGACAATTCGTAGCCTACGTAATTGATTCAATTGCCCGCATGAAATTGTACGACGAAGATGACATCAAAGAGAAAATCGTACCAAGTGCAGATAAAAGTGGTGGCAATAAATTGGTGGCTGAATTGTTTAAAAAACCAAACCCTGATGAGGAAGCAGAAGATTACGACCCAAATGCTCCTGAAGTTCCATTCATTAACCATGATGAAGTTTTAGATTGGGAACAGAAAGAATTGCATAAATTATTGTATGCCGAAATGTTCTATCAAGGTGAAGAAAGATTTAGAGGTAAACGTCAAATTGATGTTTCTAAATTGAAATACCATTATCAATGGTTTGATTTGGTATTGGCTGCAAATTCAGACAAGAATAGAGACAAGTATAAACCTCAAAATAGAAAAGATTTCATTAAAGATGAAGATGTGTTAATTTACCCAGATACACTTTGTTGGATTAGAGACTTCACATATTCATTCAATGAGCCTATGGCAAGAGTTTATTTCTGGCACCCACGTTACGACGACTATCCGGTAGTTGGTGTAAATTGGGCACAAGCAAGGGCTTTCTGTCATTGGAGATCTTATCAAAAAGAGGCTTATTGGGAAATGAATGATCATTTACCGAATACTGAAAATTTCAGATTGCCAACAGAATATGAGTGGGAATATGCTGCTCGTGGTGGTAGAATTGGCAACAAATACCCATGGGGTGGTCCTTATGCTAGAAATGGTAAAGGATGTATGTTAGCCAACTTTAAACCAATGCGTGGTGACTATGGAGCAAGTGATGGTGGTGTTTATCCTGTAAGAGCTGACTCTTATTTCCCTAATGATTTTGGTTTGTACAACATGTCAGGAAACGTATCTGAGTGGACACAAACGAAATGGGATGAAACGACGAATACATTTTCACATGATTTAAACGGTAACTATGATGTTTATTTCAAAGAACATAGTGACGATGCTCAAGAGCAAGCTAAAATAGCTAAAGTACCTATCAACCAAAAACGGAAAGTAATACGTGGTGGTTCATGGAAAGATGTGGCCTATTACATTGAGTGCGGTGCAAGAACATATGAATTCCAAGATACAAGCAAATGCTATGTAGGTTTCAGATGCGTTCAAACTTATATTGGCCGTTCAAGTATGGACAAAAAATAAATACAAAACAAACAACAATCAATAAACAAAAACAACAAAACTAAATAGAAAAAAAACATGAGTAAAAGTTTCTTTGAATCGAAAAAGTGGAAAACATCCATGAATTTTGTGTATGGTTTCGGTGCAGCAATTGTAATCGTAGGAGCCTTATTTAAAATCCTTCACTGGCCTGGCGCAAATGCCATGCTGACTATTGGTCTATTAACAGAAGCGGGGATTTTCGTCATTTCAGCGTTCGAACCTGTTCACATGGATCCAGATTGGTCTTTAGTGTATCCTGAATTAGCTGGTGGTGAGCCAACTGTGCGTAAAGATAAAGCTGCTGGTGGAAGTGTTTCTCAACAGTTAGATTCTCTTTTGTCTCAAGCTAAAATTGGTCCAGAATTGATCGAAAGCTTAGGTACTGGATTGGTATCTTTGAGCACAAATGTAAAAGATATGTCGAGTTTGTCAAATGCAGCTGTAGCAACCAAAGAATATGCTGACAGTGCAACCAAAGCAGCTCACAACATGAATGATATCGCAAACAGTTCTGCAATGGTTTCAGATTCATTAGGATCATTTTCTAGTGGCTTAAGTGGTGTTTTGAATAACATCGCAGCAACAGAGCAAGCTACAGGCGATTTCAAAAATGAATTGAATCGTTTAAACCAAAACTTGAGTAACTTAAACTCAATCTATGGCAACATGTTAAGCGCTATGGGCGGCAACCGTTAATTTACTATAATACCACATAATAAAGGAAAAAAAAGATGGCAGGTGGTAAATTGTCGGCAAGGCAGAAGATGATTAACATGATGTATCTCGTGTTAACAGCTCTTCTAGCTTTGAACGTTACGAAAGAAATATTATTAGCATTTACAGTTTTAGATAACAGTTTGCAAAAATCTACTGGCAATATTGAGGTTAAAACCGAAAAAATTGTTCAAGGATTGAAAAAAACTGCTGAAGATAATAATCTTGGAGCTAAATCCGCTTTGAAGTTTTGCGTTGACGCAAATAACGAAACAAAAGCTCTAGTTGATTATATTCATCGCATCAAAACTGAATTGTTAAGATATTCCCAAGGATCAATAGATCCTAACCAAGGTGATCCTAAATTAGCTTTCAAAATTGATCCAGAGAAAAAATCTGATTATATAGAAACAAATCAATATCCTTGGATTGTTAAAAAGAATGGTGAAATGCCTGAGTTGGTTTCTGGTGATAACCTTGATGATCATGTTCGTTATTTTAACGAAGAATTGAATGGTAAAAGAGGTAAAGATTTAGAAGCTAAAATCAACGAAACTCGTGTAAACTTGTTGAATATGATGAAAAAAGCTCAATCTGATCCAAACTTGGCTAAAAACAAAGAAACTGTAGAGTTTTTGAATAATAGAATGAAGGATATTGCTCTAAAGACAACTTTGTCTGCGGGTGAGGTAAAAGATCCATTCAACAAAACATCTGGATTAATTGAAGATCACGAAGGTAAAAAACTTTCATGGTCTGAAGTCTACATGCATAGTACTCCATTGGCTGCGGTTTTTGCAATGATGAGTAAAATCGAAAACGATGCAAAAATTCTTGAAGCTGAGGTTTGTCAAGGTTTAGCAGAATCGGTGAGTGCTGCAGATTTTAAATTTGATGCAATCATTCCGGTGATTTCGGCAAAAACTGGAGCTGTAGTTACAGGTCAAACTTATGAAGCCGATATTTTATTGGCAGCATACAATTCAAAAGCAAACATGATGATCAACGTGAATGGAGCTTCTGTACCTGTTGAAAATGGTGTTGGTAAATATAAGGTAACACCGCAAAGAGCTGGTGCCAATAATCTTGATGTGAAAATTTCGGTACCTAAACCAGGTGGTGGATTTGAAGTGAAAACGGCAACAGCAGAATTTACTGCATTCGCGCCACAAGCTTCAATTGAAGCGATTAAGTTGAATGTAATGTATGTTGGTTTGGAAAATCCAATTTCAATTACAGTTGCAGGTATTGATCCTAAAAATGTGGTGCCACGTTTAGTTGGTTGTAAAATCAATTATGCAACTGGGGCCGCAGAAAATGTAGGAATGGCTACAAACGCCGCTCTACGCGGAAGTAACGGAAGCTATACAGTAGCAATTCCTGAAAAAGTGAGTGATGTTCAAATCCAAGTTTCTGCAAAACTACCAGATGGTCGAATGAAGCCAATGGGTACAAAAAACTTTAGAGTGAAAGGTATACCTGATCCAACATTTAAATGTGGAAACGTTGATTTTAAGAGTGGATCAGTTGAATTAGCCAAATTAAAAGATGCGCCTGTTGCTGTTGCAGCTCTAGACGGATTTGTTTATGAAGGTGTAAAGTATCAAATTCAAAGTTTTAAATTTACTGGAATTAGTGCACAACGCGGTTATACTGCTCCAATAAATGTTCAAGGTGCTAGATTAGATAAAATAGCTGGTACTTTGAATCAATTAAGAAAAGGAGATGACGTTAAATTTACGGACATCATTGCTGTAGGTCCAGGTAACAAGCGTGTTCTAATGCCATCTGTTATAGCAACTTTAAAATAATAAAATATGAAACGTATAATTTTGATTTTTATATTACTTTCAGTAATTGATTCACAAGCCCAGTTTGGTTCTGGTTTTTCTGGAGGAGAAACTCAACAGCAGCCCCCAAAACCACCTACACCAGCGACGGAAGCAACACCTGCAACCAAGCCTGTGATTCCACCGATTGCAATTGCTTACAATAATGATTCTTCGTATTTCACTTCATTAGTGGCAAATGCTCAATCTCATTATGAACCAGAATATGTGAATCAAGATACCAACCTGACTGTAGTTGAAGGTCAATTTATACCTCGTCCTTATTTACGTAAGGCTGACGAAAAATTTCGTAGAAGAGTATGGAGAGTGATTGATTTACGTCAAAAGTTAAATAAGTCATGGACTTGGCCGAGAGCACCGTTGACTCAAGTTTTATGGGAATTGGCAACTCAAGCTAGGGTAAGAGCTTATGCTACAGATTCATTGCGTAGAATCATTACTCCAGAGGATATTGTTGCTAATTGTGGTAAATTAAGGAACAAAAGAACATTGAAAGCCGGTGTTGATCCTGAAAATCATGATGCTGAAGATAATTCTAACTATGACATCACAATAGTTACTGATCCTTTTGACTGGAAGACAATTCGAAAGTTTGAAATCATGGAAGATTGGATTTTTGATTATAAACATGGCGAAATGCGTCCAGTGATCGTTGCTATTGCACCAGTAATTGACCTCGAGGGTACAAATGATCTGAAAAATGAAATTAGACCATTTTGGTTAAAGATGGATGATTGTAGGCCTACATTAGCAAAATCTCAAGTATTCAACAGATACAATGATGCAATGCGTTTAAATTGGGATCAACATATTAATGGTCATAGATTGTTTGACAGTTATATCGTTAGAACTACAGATCAAGATGATACATATTTAAAAGACAAAAGTGCTTATTCTACGGATTACACTGCTTTGTTGTTAGAATCTGACAAAATCAAAAATGATTTGTTTATTTTCGAACATGATTTGTGGGAGTATTAATCAGCATCTAATTAAAAACTTATAGAAGAGGCCATCTTTCGATGGCCTCTTTTTTTGATGTAGTTTTATAAATTATATCCTTTTCTATTGGATTTTATTTGAAAATTCTGTACTTTTGCAGTTCGTTTTAATTATCATGTCTTTTAAAATAGAAAATTTGTCGGTAGATTTTGTAAAACTTACTGATGGACACCACGAATTTGACTATAATTTGGACAAGACGTTCTTTGAACATTTCGGCAATCACGATATCTTAGATGCTAATTTACTTGTTGAATTAGACATAGAGAAACACGGGAATGTTATCGTTGCAGATTTATTTACCTCTGGAACAATGAACATTACTTGTGATCGATGTTTGGCGGAAATTGGTTTACCTATTGAGGCTGAATTTAAAATCATCTATCATTTAAATTCCGAACACACTTTAGAAAATGAAGTTGTGAACGATTTAAATTCAGATGTTATTTATTTGAAACCTCAAGATTATAGTTTTAACTTAACGCAAGCAGTATACGAATCAACGTTAATTGCATTGCCGATGGTTAAGAACTGCGATGATTTAATAGATAAGCCATGTGATCAATTAATGTTAGATAAAATAGACGGAATCAATCAAGGTTCTACACAGTTAGATCCTCGATGGGAAAAACTAAAAAACATATTAAATAACGAAGAATAAATAATTATGGCACATCCTAAGCGAAAAATATCAAAAACCCGCCGCGACAAACGTCGTACACATGACAAATTGGAAGTACGTCCTATGATTGCTGATCCAGTAACTGGAGACGTTTCATTGTATCATCGTGTTAACCTTGAGACCGGAACTTATCGCGGTGTAAAGGTTATGAAAGGCCGTAACGACGCATAATAATGAGAATCGGTATTGACGCAATGGGCGGTGATTACGCCCCATTAGAAGCCATTAAGGGGGCTGTTCTTGCTATTGCAGAATTTCCCACTGTTGAACTTGTGATGTTCGGCGTTCAATCTGATATCGAAACGATTGCTGAACAAGAAAATCTCGACCTTAGTCATATCGAAATAGTTCACTGCTCTCAAGTGATTGAAATGAGTGAACATCCCGTTAAAGCTTTGGCCGGAAAGAGAGATTCTAGTATCTCTGTTGGATTTGAATATCTGGCCGATAAAAAGATTGATGCTTTTTTTAGCGCTGGAAATACCGGTGCTATGTTGGTAGGCTCTATTCAAATTCTAAAGCCAATTGAAGGCGTTGATCGTCCTTGTTTAACATCTGCAATTCCTCGTCCTAGTGGAAATGCAGGTATTTTACTTGATGTTGGCGCGAATGCCGATTGCAAGCCTGAACATTTACAGCAATTTGCCATCTTGGGTTCTTTATATGCACAGTCTGTAAAGAAAATTGAAAGCCCACGTGTTGGTTTGTTAAATATTGGTGAAGAAGATGAAAAGGGCAGTATCATCTCTAGAGCTGCAAATCAGCTACTGAGAAATACTCCAGAAATTAATTTCTTTGGAAATGTTGAAGGCCGTGATTTATTCACAGAAACCACCGACGTAATTGTTTGTGATGGTTTTGCGGGAAATATTGTCATAAAATTGGTTGAAGGTTTCTATTACCAATTGATGAAAAGAGGCGTCCAAGATGATTTCTTAAATCAATTCAATTTTAAACATCATGGTGGTGGTTTAGTTCTTGGAGTGAAGGCTCCTGTTTTGGTTGGTCATGGAATTTCTAAAGCCGATACCTTTCTTAAAATGGTTGAAGTTTGTAAAAATTCTGTAGAATCAAACTTCTGTTCTAAAGTTGAATTGGCATTCAAAAAAATTGCTTCTCAACAGAACGCAACAAATTAAAAATGAAAATTACAGCTGCTATCACCGCTGTTGGAGGCTATGTGCCAGAAACAGTGCTTACAAATTTCGATCTTGAAAAAATGGTCGATACTACGGATGAATGGATTAGAACAAGAACCGGTATCGAAGAACGCCATATCTTAAGAGAAGAAGGTAAGGCAACAAGCGATCTTGCTGTTGCTGCAATTTTACCAATGCTCGCAAAAAAAGGCATTGACCCCCTAGAAATTGACGTAATTATTTGTGGTACCGTTACTGGTGACTATATTTTTCCAGCAACTGCGAATGTTATTGCTGATAAAATTGGTGCTAAAAATGCTTGGGGATTCGATGTATCTGCAGCTTGCTCCGGTTTCTTGTTTAGTTTAGAAACCGCTTCTAAATTTATAGCTTCCGGCGTATACAAAAAAATTATTGTTGTTGGTGCCGATAAAATGAGCGCAATTGTAGATTATACCGATCGTAATACTTGTATTATTTTTGGGGATGGTGCAGGTTGTGTCTTGTTAGAACCCAATACCGATGGTTTTGGTATCCAAGATTCAATTCTTAAAGTTGACGGTAGTGGTCGTAATTATCTTATTCAACATGCTGGCGGTTCTATGAATCCTCCAACGCATGAAACAATTAATAATAAACAGCACTATGTTTATCAAGAAGGTAAAACAGTATTTAAATTTGCTGTAACCAACATGGCTGATGTGAGTTATGAAATTATGGAGCGCAATCAACTAACCAGTGATGATGTAAATTGGTTGGTGCCTCATCAAGCAAATCTCAGAATTATTGACGCAACAGCTGAACGTATGGGCTTAGATAAATCTAAAGTATTGGTGAATATTCAGAAATATGGGAATACCACTTCTGGTACACTTCCTTTATGTTTATATGATTTCGAAAAACAATTTAAAAAAGGTGATAACCTTATTTTAAGTACATTTGGTGGTGGTTTTACTTGGGGTAGTATTTATCTGAAGTGGGCCTACGATCCAAATGAAGCATAAATATTCTTAGCAAAGCCCTTTGAAGGCTTTTTTTTACCTATTTTTACTTCTTTTTTAATAAACATCCGTAAATCGTATCAGATTCATGGAGTGTCCCTCCGAAATATTTTTCAAATACAATTTCATATCCATTTGATTGGATGAATCTTACTACATTCGTTTCATTTTCTGCCTTAAAAACAGAACATGTCATGTAATACAGTAAACCGTCTTTTGAAATAAAACGATCCAAACCGCGAATGATTTGATATTGCAAATTTGCATATGTCACAATATTCGCTTCATCGAAGTAAACGATGTTTTCAGGATTTCTGCGCCAAGTTCCACTTCCTGTGCACGGTAAATCGGCAATGATAAGTTTTTGATTCAAAAAACCGTCATTCAAATCACTTAAATCTTTTAATAAGTCAATTTCTTGGCTATCCGGAATTTTCAATCCCAATGTTTTAAAACGTAATTTTAAATTTTGGAGGATGCTGCCGCGCTTGTCGCTGCAAAATATGCGACTTGTTGGGTGTTTTAAGGCAATATCTAACGATTTACCTCCAGCACCAGAGCAGCAATCCCAAACGCTGTTTAAATTTGAATGCTTAGACAATTCTTGTACTGCCAATTGGCATGCTAAATCTTGGATATATCCATGTCCCCTTGCAATATGACTTTCGATGTCGATCTTTGATGGCAACGAATAAACTCCTGTTACATCATGTATCTTTTTAAATCCAATTTCGCGGTTCTCTAAGTCTTTGATGAATACAGTTTCGTATTTTGGTAAAGTTCTAAAGAAAATATCTGGTTCTTTCGCAAAATCGATGTTCAACATATCAACATCAATTTGTTGACTAATATGTCCCTCAAGATGTGAATAAGCCTGTGTATTTGATGTTTTATTCTCCGTATTTGTGAGGTTTTCGAAAATCCATAGTGACTTTTCTTCAGGACTTAAATCTTTTAAGATTTGAAAATTTCTAAAATACGTATAGCAAATATTACGATAATTTTTACGGTCTTTACTTCCCCAATTTTTATTGTTTCTAAAGATTTCTTTGATGTATAAATGAAAAGGCAAATTACCTTGGTATTTCGCTACAATGAGCAAAGCCTGGTCAATTTGTTTCTTTAGAAATGTCAATTTGTAAATAGTTTTTGCTCGTGATTACCCAATGAAATGAGTCTAACGCCAATGTTGAAATATCGTTTGCCAATTTTATATGGACGAATGGTGTTGATAAAACCTACACTATTTGCATTGGGCACAGTACTTAAAAAATTCTCACCGGAATACATCAATCCATACCCTAAAAATAACATTTGATCGAAGCCTTGATATCCGAAACGACTTGGTTCAGAGTAATTTGTTTCAAGAAATGTTTTTATAAATTCACCAGTACTACTATCATTTAAATTGATAAAATTAATGGCAGGGTAGATGATTTTCGCTTCATCTACATTTTGCGATAAACTAATGTTTTCAAACCAGTTAAAATGACCAATCACATATGATGCTGATCTAAACGGAGCATTTTTCTTGGCATTCAATTTACCAGACACGTAATTAACCAATTGAACTTTTGCGGTTTGATTTGTAAACGTATTGATACAGATCACGCTGTCTTTATCGGGTAAATTTGGAGTGAAAGTTGTTCCTGAAAATGTATGAATGCTTACTTTTCTGCCTTTCGATAAACTTTGCAAGACGAATTTTAATGTATTGGCATCTTTTCTGGATTGAGAAGATCCATCCGTAATCAAGCAGAATTTATGCATTTTAAATTGATCAGAAACGGCATATCCCAAACCTCTCATTCGCAATGAATCTGGAGAAAAAATGTTGAATGATGTAAGTCCGTTTGGAATATTTAAAGATTTCAATGGCGACACCCAACAAGTCGTATTGTTTTTGATTTTTTTAACAATTTGAGGGATGTATTTCTGACTTATGGGTCCAATTAATAAATTTAATGATTGAAAATCAGCACTTTTATATAATTTATCTAACTCAACTGAATCTTTATTGTTTAAGTCCCAAACATAAACTTTAGACTTAAATCCATCTTTCTCTAATTGAGATAAAGCAATTTTTACACCTTGGTAGTAATCGAAAATAGCTTCTGCATTTTTATTTTCCTTGTTTGATCCATCTGATGAAAAGGGTAGGAGTATTCCAATTTTGTATTCAGCGTTACTGAATTTAGATTGAGCTTTTGCGAAATTAACAAAAGACACCCCTAAAATAATGAAAACGATAGCTATTTTGCGGTTCATATTATTCCCATTCAATGGTTGCTGGTGGTTTAGAACTAATGTCGTAAACAACGCGGTTAATTCCTCTCACTTGATTGATGATACTGTTGGAAATATTTGCAAGAATGTCGTAAGGTATATGAACCCAATCAGCTGTCATACCATCTGTACTTGTAACCGCTCTTAAAGCAACAACTTGTTCGTAGGTTCTTTCGTCGCCCATTACCCCAACACTTTGTATGGGTAGTAAAATGCAACCCGCTTGCCAAATTTTATCATACCATCCAGTTTCCTGAAGGATATTCATATAAATTGCATCAGCTTCTTGGAGTAATTTTACTTTTTTCTCTGTAATATCGCCTAAGATTCTGATACCAAAACCTGGTCCTGGAAAAGGATGACGGTTTAATAATTTATCGGGCAATCCTAAAGCACTTCCAACTCTTCTCACTTCATCTTTGAACAAACTTCTAAGTGGCTCAATCACTTTTAAATGCATTTTTTCAGGCAAACCGCCTACATTATGGTGGCTTTTAATTGTTGCCGAAGGTCCTTTTACACTCACGCTTTCAATTACATCTGGATAAATTGTGCCTTGAGCAAGCCATTTTGCGTCTTTGATTTTCAAGCTTTCTTCTTGGAAAACTTCTACAAAAACACGGCCAATTGTTTTTCTCTTTTCTTCAGGATCAGATATCCCTTCCAATGCATCATAAAATTGTTTCGATGCATCGATTGGAATGATATTTAAATCTAAACCTTGATAAGATTCTTGAACCAAATCGAATTCGTTTTTGCGCAACAATCCATTGTTAATGAAAATGCAATGCAAACGCTTGCCAATGGCCTTATGCAACAATAATCCCGCAACTGAAGAATCAACTCCTCCAGATAATCCTAGAATGACTTGATCTTCTGCGCCAATTTTTTGTTGTAATTCATGAACAATTTCATCGATAAAATGACCAGGTGTCCAATCTCCAGCGCATCCACAAATATTGTAAGCAAAGTTTTTAAGCATTGCGGTACCCTCGGTGCTATGATAAACTTCAGGATGGAATTGGATTGCAAAGGTTGGGTGTTTCTGATTTAACAATTCAAAAGCCGCAACGGGAATACTATCGGTGGTTGCAATGACTTTTGTATTCTCAGGCATTTTTAAAATGGTATCGCCATGGCTCATCCAAACTTGACTTTCAAAACTCAATCCGTCTAAAAGGGAATTGGTTTCTCCAGTTTGTTTCATCATTGCACGACCATATTCGCGGTGGCTGCTTTTGCCAACCTCTCCACCTAAAGCTTTTGCCATGTATTGAGCTCCATAACAAACCCCAAGTAATGGCGCTTTCTCAAACAATAAGTTTAAATCTATCTGAGGTGCGTCAATGTCATTGACCGAACATGGACTTCCAGATAAAATAACACCTTTAACAGTGTTGTCAATTTCTGGCAGATGATTGAACGGATGAATTTCACAATAAACGAATAATTCGCGCAGTCTACGAGCAATTAATTGGGTGTATTGAGAACCAAAATCGAGAATTAAAATTTTTTCATTCATGAATCGAATACAAAGGTAAAATAAAGCGACGAAGAGTTGGTTATGAATCGCCTAATTATTCTTTAATTTCTAGTATTTCTTTCACCATGGCCATGGCACAATTATTTGCTCTTTCCATGAATTGCAATCTTGAACCATGTAATTTGAATTTTTTCACCAAGATTTTTTCATTGAATTTTACGGCAATAAAAATTAACCCCACTGGTTTTTCTGGGCTGCCCCCTGTTGGACCTGCAATACCTGTAGTCGCAATTCCAATATTCACTCCAAATTTGGCACAAACGCCATCAACCATTGCAACTGCCACCTCTTCACTCACTGCTCCATAGGTATGGATTGTCTCTTGAGGGACATGTAATTCTTCGTGTTTAATTGAGTTAGAATATGAAAGGATACTTCCTGGCAGAATTTCTGAAATACCGGGAACTTGAACCAATTGATTTACGATAAAACCACCAGTACAACTTTCTGCAGTTGCGATGCTTAAATTGTTTTTAATGAGGTAATTACCGATAAAATTAGCCGGGGTTTCATCACCAATGCAAAAAACATAGGGGTCAGCGGCTTTTTGCAGTTTTTGAAAATAATCATTTAAATAATTCTCGGATTTTTGCAAAACTTTGCAACTAAGTCTCAGTTTAACGCAGTTATAACTCGGTAAATATGCCAGACTTAAATCTTCTGGAAGTGATGATTCAAATGCTTCTAATTGCTTGCTCAGTAAACTTTCTGGTACCATTAATGTGACTAAGGTTCTATGTTCAACTTTTGGCAAATTGAAAAATTGCTGTAGTTTGGGCAAAACTTCAAACTCAGTCAAATAATGCACTTCATTTGGAACACCAGGCAATGAAATTACGATTTTTTTATTCTCATTGAACAACATTCCTGGCGCAGTGCCTACCTCATTGTGAAGGGTAACACAAATGTCGGGCAATTCGGCTTGTATTTTGTTTGTTTCAAGCAATTCACGACCTCGTGTTGCAAATATTTTTGCTAAATGCATCAATACAGATTGGTCTGTGCGCCAACCACAATTAAAATATTCTACCAAGGTTTTCTTGGTAATGTCATCTTTGGTAGGACCCAAGCCTCCAGTAATTATAACAAGATTAACCCTATTTTGAGCCGAATGTAGCATCTCTAAAATATCTGATTTGCTATCCGAAATTGCAGTCTTGCGACTAACGCGAATTCCAATTTCCTCGAGTTTCTTTGCCAGATAAACACTATTTGTATCTATGGTTTGGCCAATCAGTAATTCATCGCCTATGGTAATAATTTCGGCATTCATCTTGCAAATGTACCTAAGTTTTTTGCACGACAACTAAAACCTATCATTTTTTAGAATTAAGTTTGCTGTAATGTCGACCCCAACAATTATTATTTATACCGATGGAGCAGCTCTGGGAAATCCGGGACCAGGTGGATATGGAGCTGTGCTGATGTTTGGTCCGCACAGAAGAGAATTGTCGGAAGGATTTCGATTGACCACAAACAACAGAATGGAATTACTTGCAGTCATCAAAGCGTTAATGGTGATTACCGATAAAACACATGAAATTCAAATATATACGGATAGCAAATACGTTTGCGATGCCATTGAAAAACGATGGTTAGACGGTTGGCATAAAAAAGGATACCAGAAAATAAAAAATCCTGATTTATGGCAACAATTCTATAAAATGAAAAATCAATACAAACTGAAATTTCATTGGGTAAAAGGACATGCAGGGATACCTGAAAATGAACGCTGCGACTATTTGGCAACTACGGCAGCTAAAAACAGCCCTGTAAATATTGATCAATTTTACGAAAATCAAGCGAGAATTGACAAATCGCTGCTTTAGTTAATATTGGCTAATCAACTCGCGAGCATTGCTTAAAGCCGAATCGGATGGGTTGAAACCACTAAGCATTTGTGCCAACACTTGAATGCGATCTTCTAGATTTAGTTTCTTTACAGACGACAAGGTTTTGTTGTCAGAAATTGATTTGTAAACCAACCATTGGTTTTGACCAGCTGCTGCCACTTGGGGTAAGTGTGTAATTGATATCACCTGGTGAAATTGACCAAGTTGACGCATCATACTTCCCATTTTGCTTGCCACATCTCCACTAATTCCAGTATCTGCTTCATCGTAAATTAAGGTTGGAAGGTTTTTATTCTTAGCAATTAAACTTCTGAAGGTGAAATTCAATCGAGATATCTCGCCACCAGAGGCCACATTTGCCAGTGGTTGAGGAGATTTGCCTAGATTGGCAGAAAATAAAATATCAACATGATCGATTCCATCTGGTCCAATATTGTTTTCATTTGTTGCTATTTTGAATTCAATAGCCGCGTGCGGAATTGCTAAATTGACTAAAATCCCTTTTGCTTCCTCTGCAATTTTCTTAGATGCAGTGATTCTTAACTGGGTGATTTCTTTTCCAATTTGAATAACTTGCAACCTTGAACTTTCTAGTTGTTTTTTTACACTTGAAATTTCATCGTCTATATTTTGACTTTCAACCAGTTGATTTTCAAAAGAGTTCTTAAGTTCTATTAAATCGATGGCTGTTTCAACTTGATGCTTTCGGAAGAGGTTTTGCAACTTTGCCAATCGATCGTTTGATAATTCTAAGTTTGCTGGATTATTGTCAATTTTTTCGGCAATATTCTCTGCTTCCAATCCAATGTCCTTCAGCTCAATGATGCTCGATTCAATTCTCGAGAATAATTCTTGAATTGACTGATGTGCGCCAATGATAGGTTTTAATTGGTTTTTGATGAAAGTAAGCTGGTCTAGAATGCTTTGATCATTATCGATAATTCCTTTTTGAGCAGTTGCTAAAGCTGAAATAATGCCACTTGCTTGTGTCAATAATTTTATATTTTCATCTAGTGAAATCTCTTCATTCTCAATTAGGTTGAAATCGTTTAATTCATCAAATTGAAATTGAATAAAGGCTTTTTCTTTGATATAACTTTTTTGGTTTTCGAGTAAACGATTGAGTTTCGATGAAAATTCTTGGTGGCTTTTGAAAGCCAATTTGTATTTTTTTAATGTTTCAGGGTAATTTCCATATCCATCAACCAAATGCAATTGTTCTGTTGGATCGGTCACTAAAAGTCCTGTGTTCTGGGTGTGGATTTCAATTAAGTGACTGCCAATTTGTTTCAATTGAGATAAATTAGCAGGAGTATCATTAATGAAGGATCTCGACTTTCCATTGGGTAGAATTTCTCTGCGAATAATGGTCAATTCTTGGTAATCGATTTCGAATTCCTCAAATAAAGGTAAAAGATTCAGTTTGTGAATATCGAAGGTAGCCTCAATGACGCACTTTTCTGTTTGGTCGGCAATGGCAGAATTATCGGCGCGTTGACCTAAAATTAATCCAATAGCCCCGAGAAGTATGCTTTTCCCGGCACCTGTTTCCCCTGTTATGGTGGTTAATTGTCCATCAATATTAAGATTTAACTCCTTAATGAGTGCGTAATTTTTGATAAACAGATTTTGTAACATATGTATGTCAAAAAAAATTAACTAGTGATAATATCGTTCATAATCCATAAGTTCTCATTAATGCTTTTCTTATGGAAAATTGCAGTTTCAAAAGGCGTAAAACTGACTTCATTGTTAATAACACCAACTGCCATATTTCTTTTACCTTCAAGAAGGGCTTTCACAGCATGCGCTCCTAAACGAGAAGCAAGAATTCTATCATTCGCAGATGGTTTACCACCCCTTTGTATATGGCCTAGTACAGTTACTCTGCTGTCGGTATCAGGAAATTTCTCTTGGAATCTTTTGGCAATATCAAATGCGTGTCCATCAGTTTCACCTTCAGCAACTACAAAAATTGAAAATTGTTTTGTCCGTGATTTTTTCTCATAAATTTTACAAACATCTTCAAATTCATGTTCTTTTTCAGGAATGAAAATCCCTTCAGCTCCTCCAGCGATACCTGCATACAGCGCAATATGTCCTGAGTGCCTTCCCATTACTTCTATGAAGAAAACACGGTTATGGGCATCAGCTGTATCTCGAATTTTATCAATTGCATCTACTGCCGTGTTAATGGCAGTGTCGTAACCTATTGTATAATCAGTTCCAAATAGATCGTTATCAATTGTACCCGGACAACCAATACTTGGTATGCCGAACTCTTGTTCGAATGTCATAGCTCCTGTATAAGTGCCATTTCCGCCAATGCAAACTAACCCGTCTATATTGTGATGCTTTAAATTGTCGTAGGCGATTTTTCTTCCTTTTGGGGTCATGAAATCTTTACTTCTGGCAGTCTTAAGAATGGTGCCTCCGTATTGAATAATATTTGCCACCGAGTTTGTGGTCATTGGACGGATGTTGTTTTCAATCATTCCTTGATAACCTCCGTGAATTCCATATATTTCAACATTAAAATGCACACAAGCTCTAACAACCGCTCGAATACAAGCATTCATTCCTGGGGCATCGCCACCTGAGGTAAAAACAGCAATTCTTTTCACAAATAATAAAATTTAATAGATAAATGAATATTTTTCAAAGTAAACAAAAAACCCCCGAATATTCGGGGGTTTTTGTGATATGTGCAAAAAATAGTTAAAGAATTAATCTAAAACAATTCCTTTATAATCAAATTGAGCGTAATCGTTGTTATTTCCTGCAGCAGGTAAATCAACAACAGCAGTAATTTTAACCACGAACAAACCAAAAGGAACGTCTTGGCCAGATTTTACCAAATAGCAATCTCCATCAACTAAAGTAACTTGATCTTTAGCAGCAGAACCATAAGATTTCCATAATTGGTATGCATAGCCGGTACCTTCACAATTGTTATAATCATTTGCAGTTATTTTAACAAATTTAGAACCATTGCCAGATCCCCAAGTTTTAGTCCACTGAGCAGAACCAGCTGTGTTTTTGTCTAAAATATCTTTAACACCATTTACACCAGTAGTGATGGCAGTGCTCGATGGTAAATTGTATGCAACTGGCATACCAACCGAATTTGCATTGTAAACTTGTTGTCCTGAAACACCGTCTAATGCAGTTTCAATAGGAATAACGGTAGTCATTACCTTTGTTGACGCTGATTGCCCGTTTCCGTCATTCGCAGTGAATGTATATGCAATAACATCACCTACGCTACCTTGTGCAGCCATAGATTTTGTGAAATTGTTGTTTTTAGCAGTTAAAGAAGTGTCTAACAACGATTTAACCGAACCATTCGCCATTGTGCAAGTAATTACAATGTTTTTCAATGCGTCTGAACCAGCGTTTGCTGAAATACTGAATGTAATTACAGAACCTGCATTTACATCACCGTCTTTGCTAACGTAGCCAGCACCAGCATTTAGAGAAATTGTTGGTTTCGGAGTGGTTGAATCTTCACCACATGATGCCAAAAATGCCAATGAAGCAACTGACAACGAAAAAATAATTTGTTTTAATTTCATAGTGTGTTTTTTGATAGTTTTATTGCAAATTTCGTTAAATCATTGACAATTGCAAATTTGTATCACTTTTTTATTCAGTTTGTGAAATAATTAAACCCTTTATGTGGTATGTCAAAATGTCGCTACATATTTGTTTTGGCAGATTCAACCCAAATTTGGTTTTGTTTTTCTGTCAGGTACATCATTTTTTTTATTTATTTGAATGAATGTATATCTTTGGCACAACCATTGAATAATGTGTATTTCGAAATCATGTTTAGCAATAAAAATTCAATTATAAGATTTGGGAACGATGAAGATTCTATTGATGAATCTCCAGAATTTTTGCCATTATTTTCCAAACAAGAGGAGGATGAAAGCAATAAAATGGATGTGCCAGATGAATTGCCAGTTCTTGCTATTAAAAATACTGTGCTTTTTCCAGGTGTTATTTTCCCTATAACCGTAGGGAGAGATAAAAGTATTAAACTAATCAAAGACGCAAATAAAAAAGACAATATCATTGCAGTTGTTTCTCAAAAAAATTCAAATGTAGAAGATCCAACCATCGATGATCTCAATAAAATAGGTACTCTCGCAAAAATCATTAAAGTCATGCGAATGCCCGATGGCACCACAACTGTTATTATTCAAGGTAAAAGAAGGGTTATTTTGGGGGACTTTGTGGCCGAAGAACCATATTTTAGAGCGAAAGTGACATCGCTAACCGACGAATTGTTTAAAGGTGAAAAAGACAAAGAGTATAAAGCCATCATTGATTCAATAAAGGATATTTCATATAATATTATCAATCTAGCGCCCAATATCCCCTCAGAAGCGTCAATTGCCATTAAAAATATTGATTCAAGTGTTTTTTTAGTGCACTTTGTTGCCAGCAATATGAATATTTCAGTTCATGAGAAGCAAGAAGTTTTAGAACTATTGAATCCTAAAAAACGTTCTGAAAAAATACTCGAACATATTACCAAAGAACTTCAAATGTTGGAATTGAAAGACCAAATTCAAAATAGAGTTCGGACAGATATTGATAAACAACAACGTGAATATTTCCTTCAACAACAAATCAGAGCCATTCAAGAAGAATTAGGTGGCGATACCCCGGATAAAGAAATTCAAAATTTAAGAGAAAAAGGAGAGTCTAAAAGTTGGAAAAAAGATATTAAAGATCATTTCAATAAAGAATTAGACCGCTTGCAAAGAGTAAATCCTGCTTCCCCTGATTATTCAGTTGGCTTAAATTATGTGCAACTACTGCTAGATCTTCCTTGGGATTCGTATACAACAGATAATTTTGATTTATTGAATGCTAAAAAAGTTTTAGATGAAGATCATTTTGGACTAGATAAAGTTAAAAAACGCATCTTAGAATATTTGGCGGTCTTGAAACTGAAGGGTGATTTGAAAAGTCCAATTATTTGCTTGTATGGCCCTCCAGGTGTCGGTAAAACTTCATTGGGTAAAAGCATTTCGCGCGCATTAAATCGTAAATATATCCGTATGAGTTTGGGTGGCTTACATGATGAATCTGAAATTAGAGGACACCGTAAAACTTATATTGGTGCGATGCCTGGTAGAATTATTCAAAATTTGAAAAAATCTGGTTCATCAAATCCTGTATTTGTGCTCGATGAAATTGATAAATTAGGTCGCGATTTTAGAGGCGATCCTTCGAGTGCATTGTTAGAAGCCCTTGATCCAGAACAAAACACCTCTTTTTATGACAATTATCTTGAACTTGATTACGATTTAAGCAAAGTTCTATTTGTGGCTACTGCCAATTCATTAGATTCAATTCAACCTGCACTGTTAGATAGAATGGAAATTATTGATATTAATGGTTATAGCTTAGAGGAGAAAATTGAAATTGCTAAAAAATACCTTATTCCAAAGCAAAGGAAAGCTCATGGTTTGAAGGGTCCTCAATTTAAAATTACAGACAATGCAATTGAAACCATCATTGAACAATATACAAGGGAAAGTGGTGTTAGAGGACTTGATAAAAAAATTGCCTCTGTGGCAAGATTTACAGCTCAATTGGTTGCTTCAGAATCTAGCTTCAAAAAGGTTTTATCTGTAGATGATGTTTGTGAGATTCTTGGTCCTGAAAAAATGGAACCAGAATTGTATGAAAATAATTTAACTGCTGGGGTTGTTACTGGTTTGGCATGGAGTCCAATGGGTGGATCTGTGCTTTTTGTTGAAAGTACTTTAACCAAGGGCAAAGGTGAGTTAAAAGTAACAGGGCAGCTAGGCGATGTGATGAAGGAAAGTGTAAGTTTGGCCCATTCTTTTTTGAAAGCTCATGCCGATTACATTGATTTAGATCCTGCTATTTTTGATTTTTGGAATGTTCACATTCACTTCCCTGCGGGATCAATACCAAAGGATGGCCCTTCAGCCGGTATTACGGTTTTAACTTCTTTGGCTTCATTATTTACGCAAAGAAAGGTTCGAAATAAAATGGCCATGACAGGTGAAATTACTTTAAGAGGAAAAGTGCTGCCTGTTGGAGGAATTAAAGAAAAGATATTGGCGGCCAAACGCGCAGGAATTACCGATATTATTATCTGTGAACAGAACAAAAAAGACATTTTAGATATTCCTAAAGATTTCTTGAAAGGTTTGAATTTTATTTATGTTAAAAATATGTTTGAAGTTCTCGACCATGCTTTACTCGATGAAAAAGTGAAAAATCCAATCAATGTTTCTGTACTTGTCAACGAAATTAAAAAATAACCTATATTTGATAGATGATATTCAAGAAAATAGCTTCGTATTTAATGTTTAAAAAACAAGGCAATGGGGAAAAGCAAAATTTGAACTTACGCGTCATGCACGGTATCAATCGCATTTCCATTTTGATGTTTTTAATGGCAATTATTGTCATGTTTGTTAAGTTTTGTAAATAATCACAATGGAGTTCAAAAAGTTTGGACTATTCTGTTTTATATTTATTTTTTCAGGGATATTGGAGCTAAAAGCTCAAGAACAAATTCCTGAATTAAAAGAGAAAAAAACTGTAACATTGAAATTCTCTAAACGAGGTCTCGATGCTGATCAGCTTCAATCGATGTCGTTGTCGCCATTGTTTTTCTTGTCTGGCGATAGGGTGGCTGAATTTTTAGATTTATCGGCGGTGATGGTTGGTGATAGTGTTAAACATCAAAAAATTATCCCTCCCAACCCCAAAACACCCAACTTGGCATATGGGTATTTTTTTGAAAAACACAATGTAAATCAGTTTTCACCCAACCATACTTTGTTTATAGTTGAAAATCCAACTCAATTGCATCGAAATAAGAGTTTAATATGGATCGACAGAAATCATAATTTCAATTTTAATGATGAAATACCAGATACTTTAACTCAAGGAAAAACGTTAAAACCAATTTTAACTGGAAATACTGAAAAAGCGCTTGGGATTCAATTTGAGCCTTTTCCATACCAACAATTTAAGCAATTTGCAAAAATGAGCGATGATGCAATTTTGGCTTTACAAGGAGATAGGACGTATGTAAGTACACGATTTTCTTTGAAAGAAACCCGTTGGAATTTATGGTACACTCATTTTATTTTTGATGAAGATACCTTAAATATTGCAGTTAAAGATGTGAATTGCAATGGTCATTACAACGACATTGGAATCGATAAAATTTATTTAAAGTCGCAAGGTTCTGAATTGTTTCAAGCCTCTAATTCCCTCACTATTTCGGAAAATAATTATTTGTTTTGGATGGGTAATACCTTCTTAATTAAAAATTTAGATCCTTTATTAGAATCGGTGAGTATTGAAAAAGTCAAATCGCAGGAAAATGAGTCGAGTTTAGCCATAGGCCAAAAAATGCCTCGATTTAGATTTTGTGTTGCGGAAAAACCAGTTCACAAAAAACAAATTAGAAGGATAAAATCGGAATATTTATTCGTGTATGTTTGGAGTGCGGAAAATCCAACGTTTATTAAGGATTCAATGTTAATGCATCAAATTCAACGCAATTTACCGTCAAATTTTAAAATACTGATGCTCAATCACGGTGGAAGTGGAAAGTACGTTTATCGATATAACAAGCGATATGAAACGAATTTCTTTCATGGTTTTTGCTCTCCTAAAATTGCGAAAAAGTTAAAATTACAGTCAATGCCTCAATCATTTTTAATCGATTCTCGTCATAAAATTATCAAAATTGGCATGAATCCACTACAATTTCAGCGTTTTATCGTAAAAAACACATCAAGCAATTAAAACCTACGAAATTATTTCGTAATATTGCAAACTATTCGTAGATTATGAAAAGAACCGCAGTCATTGTGATATTGGTAATTTTATTACTTTTATCAGCTGGAACCAACACATTCCTTTATTTAAATGGAAGTAAGTTTGGTGCTCAAGCAAAAAACGAACTTGCATTAATGAATGCAAAAGATTCATTGCAAAAAGAATTGTTGAGATTGGAAGATTCTTTGAACTCAGTTGTAAAGTCTTTGCAATCTGAAAATCAATCTCTAACAACCAAGGTTGGTGAATTAGAAAGCGACAAGAATCCTAAAATATTGGCCGCATATCGTCAAATTAGTATTTTACGTCGTCAATTATTGGCAGGACCAAAAGTAAGTTCTGATAATTCATCAACAACCAATTCAAACTCAAATGGTGGTATTTCCAATTTTGGCACTAAAGGTGGCAAAGGAAACTTGGATGAATTGCGTCGTCAATTGGCCGAAGCCAAGAGAAAAATTGCTTTCTTGACATCGCAAATTGATTCTTTATCAAATCAAAAGAATCAGTTGATTGCTGATTTAGATAATGAAAGAAATTCTAAAAAGGTACTTGAAACTGAAAATATCGAGTTGAAAGAGCGTCTAGAGAAAGGTGCGATGCCTCAATTTGGTACATTAATCACAATGACCTATGACCCGAAAGGCGCAGAATCATACAAATCAAAGAAAGTTGACCGCTTTAAAGTTACTTTCGATGTCCTTGAAAACCCAATGGTAACAACTCCAGTAGAGGAGGAAGTAACCATCCGTAT
>CAIRMY010000106.1 GCA_903879775.1 uncultured Bacteroidota bacterium | reverse complement strand
GGTGCATATTTGGAAATTATTTAATTAATTTTTCTAAAAAAAACATCCATTTTCTTTGAACTTTCACAAAGAATCCATTAATTAGCATTTTATTTAGGATAAATATTGAAAATGAGTCTACGTTTTGATAAATCACCCGCACAATTATTAAGAAGAGTAGTGCTTTCTTTGGCAATCATGGTCATCGTTTTTGCCGTAAATACTGGTTGTTCTCCAAAATTTGAAGAAGGAAAGACTTTGTTTAATCAAGGTTATTATGGCCAAGCCGCTGTAACTTTTGAAGAAGTTTCTAAGCGCGACAAGGACAAAAAAATCAAGGACTCAGCTGTTTTCATGGCTGCTGAAGCTTATCGATTGAATAACGATTACGATAAGGCGAAGAAATTGTACGACAAGGTTTTGAAAAAAGACCAAAACAATGCTCAAGCTTTGTTGATGCGCGCAAACATGCTCAAGAAAATGGAGTTGTACCGCGAGGCAATGGATGCTTACAAAAAGTATCTAGAGGTAGTTCCGGGCGACACTGCGGTTGAAATTAAAAAAGCCGGATGTGAATTGGCATTGCGTTGGACACCAGATAGCTCATTGTTTAAAGTAGAAGAGTTTAAAGCTGCAAATACCAAAGCCAACGATTGGGCGCCTATGATTGCCGCAAAAAAAGACAACTTGGTTTTCTTTGCTTCAGACAGAGAAGGTGGTTTTAGCAAAAGGATTTACGGTGGAACCATGCAAATGTGGTCGGATATTTGGTATGTCGAAGGTAAAGAATCTAAAGTTTCTGACACAAAGAAAAAATCTAAAAAAGTATCCGTTGTAAAATGGAATAAACCCGTTTACGCTGAAAAAAATAGCTCGAAATGGAATGAAGGTGGTTTAACTTTCGATAATAAGTTTTCGGTAATGTATGTAACCCAATGTGGCGGCGAAGATGGAAAAACTGAAAAATGTGGAATCTATTCTTACAAAAAAACCGGGGTAGACTGGAATTTAGGTGAAGCACTCGACATTTGTAAAGAAGATACAGGACATAGTTATGGTCACCCTGCATATGGTTTAGACGATAAAATTTTATATTTCTCTTCTGACAGATTAGGTGGTTATGGTGGATTTGACATTTGGGCAATTACTTATAGCAAACGTTCAAAGAATTGGGGCGCACCGATTAACTTAGGTCCAGACATCAATACTTCTGGTAACGAATATTTCCCTTACTTCAATAAACACGACAAACGTTTATATTTCAGTTCAGACGGATGGCCAACTTTAGGTGGTTTGGATATCAATGCAGCTGATGTTACAAATGATATTACCAAATGGAGAGATCGTGAAAATATGCGTGAACCTTTAAATAGTGGTGGTGACGATTTCGGTATCACATTCTATGAAGGAAAAAGCACTAAAGGTTTCTTTACTTCAAACCGTGGTAAGAAAAACGATGATGACATTTATGCATTCGATGTGGTTCCTTTGGTCATTACCATTCGTGGTGTTGTTACAGATTGCAACACCAACAAACCATTGTCTGGCGCTACTGTCATGATTTCAAATGACAAAGACACCACTGTAATGGTATTGAAAGCCAATGAACGCGGTGAATATCAAGCAACTTTAAATCCTAAAACAAATTACGAATTACTTGCAAAATATCCTGAACTCTATTATTTCGAAAAGCCTCCAGTAAACAGAACCACTCATGGTATCCGTTTCAGCAAAGAATTGATTCAAGATTTTTGTATGGAAAATCCATTGGATAAAATCTATACCCTTCCAATTTTTTATGACTTAGACTCTGCAAATATTCGTCCAGATGCTGCGCGTATACTAGATACATTTGCTCAAGAAGTTTTAATACGTTACCCACGTTTAATAGCTGAGTTAGGTTCACATACCGATTGTAGAGCTTCTGTTGAATACAATACCAGACTGGCCCAACGTCGTGCAGACAGCGCTAAAGTCTATCTGTTAAGAAAATACAAAATTGATACTGCCCGTATTCATGCAGTTGGTTTTGGTGAGAAAGAATTGATTAACGATTGTAAGTGTGAGGGTGCCGAGAAAGCAGGATTTACGCCTTATCGCCAAGACACAACCCGTAAAATGGTGATTGTCAAAGACGCTAAAGGAAATGTTGTTAAAAGTTATTACGAAAATTACAAGCCCAATGAATTAACCAAAATTGATGGTAAGTTCTTCGTGCCTTGCGATGAATTTCAACACCAACAAAATCGTAGAACTACGGTGCGTTTTGAGTGGGGAAATCAAAAATCAAGGGCAAAAATCAACCAAGATATTGATGGTAACAACTCTAATAAAGGTGCTGAATCTAAGAAAAAAGAGGAGGCAGCTAAATTATTGGCTACAAACCCTGATTTGGATTTGACAAACGCAATTCGTTTGCGCATTGCAATGCAGGATAGCACAAAAATGATTTCAATCATGATTGCCAATAAAGAAGCAAAAGCATTTGCATTCGACTTCAAAGGTAAATTAACTGCAGTTCCTAGTGAAGTTGCTGCTGAATGGTTTGAAAAAGATATCATTGTGAAGAAAGACTTTGTAGACGGCGAGAAAATTAAAGTGGGTAAAGTAAAATTACCTAGTAATAAATTTGTGGTTGAAGAAGTGATGGTTGGCGATTATTTGGTAAAAGGTGTTCAATTCACGGTTTCAGATAAAGTAACACTTCCTACATTAGGAAAAAGTTTCTTCGGTAAAACATTCAAAGAAGATTCATTTATCAGTGGCTCTGAATTGGTGTTAATTCCTAAAAAAGCTCCTAAGAAGCCAAAAGCTAAAAAAGAAGATACGAAAGACGAGAAGAAAGACGGAGAAGAAACAACTCCAGCTCCTACAGACAATAAATAATTTAATGTTTAGTGTTTAATGTTTAGAGTTTAGAGTTTAGGGTTTAATGTTTAAAGTTGGATTGATTCACACTAAACTCTAAACCCTAAACTCTAAACCCTAAATTTAACCTTAAACACTAAACTTTAAACATTAAACCCTAAATTACCTTTGGTAATGATTCCAAATATTCCAAAATTAAAACACCAAGATTCCAATAATTTCTTCATTTTTGCAGGCCCTTGTGCCATTGAAGGTAGAGATATGGCATTTAGAATTGCCGAGCAATTGGTTACAATTTCAGATAAATTAAACATCCCTCTTGTTTTTAAAGGATCATACAGGAAAGCCAACCGTTCTAGAATTGATTCGTTCACTGGAATTGGAGATGAACTTGCATTGTCGATTTTAAAAGAAGTTGGCGAGCATTTTAACATCCCAACTGTAACAGACATCCACGAATCTCACGAAGCGGCAATGGCTGCAGAATGTGTTGATGTTTTGCAAATTCCAGCATTTTTGTTTCGTCAAACCGAACTTTTAGTTGCGGCTTCAAAAACCGGGAAATTTGTCAATATTAAAAAAGGTCAGTTCGCAGGGTCTGATGCCATGCAACATGCGTATCAAAAATGTGTTGACAGTGGAAATAGCAACGTGCTCCTAACCGACCGTGGCAATTCTTTTGGATATACCGATTTGGTGGTTGACTTTAGAAACATCCCTCAAATGCAAAGAATTGGTGTTCCTGTAATTATGGACATTACACATAGCTTGCAACAACCAAATCAATCAAGCGGTGTAACAGGTGGAAAGCCAGAACTCATTGAAACCATCGCTAAAGCTGCCATTGCTGTTGGTACAGATGGACTTTTCTTGGAAACCCATCCTGATCCCTCAACCGCAAAAAGCGACGGTGCGAATATGATTCCTTTGAATCAGGTTGAAACCTTATTGACAAAACTCGTTAGAATTCGACAAGCAATCTTGTAATGAATTCTTTTCAGTTTCACTATATTTGCTAAAACAAAACAAATTTTATATGATGACAGGACTTTTGCATTTACACAACCTTTTGCGTTGGGTAATTTTAGTATTGTTGATTTGGACAATCATCAATAACTTTTTAAATAAGAATGGTAAAGAAACCAAAATTTTAACCATTGTTTCTCACATAATGCTGCTATTGGGTATCATTCAATGGTTTGTTGGTGACTGGGGACTAAAACTCATCCAGAATATGGGCATGGGTGCTGTGATGAAAGACGCACAACAAAGATTGATGGCTGTTGAACATCCTTTAACCATGATCATTGCAATTGCATTGATTACAATTGGTGGCATTTCTGTGAAAAAAGGAAAATCAAATGCAAAATGGTTTTACATCATTGCATTGGTTTTAATTTTAAGCCGTATTCCATGGGCTAGAGCTTTGTTCCCAGGAATGTAATTCTTTAGAAAATATTGAAAAGGCCATTTATGGCCTTTTTTTTTGCGCCTATCTTCCGTCGTAATAACCATATATTCCAACGTTTTATACTTTGACAACCTCAGCAAATTCATTAAATTCGCTTAAAATTCATTAAATTGTTGCTTATGAAAAAGAATGTCTCTTTGATGACCATCGTTTTGGTTTCAGTGCTGTCGGGGTTTATTGGATCATATATTTTTAATAAAGTAAACCATTCTGGGGAAGCTTTTCTTCGCGTTAGTGGAAACGATCTGCCCATAAAAATGGCTTCAAACGGATTAAACGTAGCGGGATTTGAAGAAGCTTCTGCCATCTCCACACCTACCGTGGTTTTCATCAAAACACTTTCTACTGTGCAATACGAAAGTCCTTTTGGTGGACTATTTTGGGACTTCGATCCTTTCGGCAGCCGTGGGCAAGCAACTTCAACCGGAAGCGGGGTTATTGTAAACAGCGACGGATATATTGTGACCAACAACCATGTCATTCAAGGTGGTGAAAAAATCACCGTTATACTCAACAATAGCAAAAAAGAATACGTTGCCAAAGTGATTGGAACCGATCCAAGTTCAGATTTAGCACTCATCAAAATTGAAGAGAAAAACCTTCCTGCGGTTGTGTTTGCAAACTCAGATGAAGTTAAAGTTGGAGAATGGGTGTTGGCAGTTGGAAACCCGTTCAATTTAACCAGCACCGTAACTGCCGGCATTGTAAGTGCAAAAGGCAGAAATATCAATATTGTTAAAAATCAATTTCCCATTGAAAGCTTCATTCAAACCGATGCTGCCATCAACCCTGGGAACAGTGGTGGAGCTCTGGTTGATTTGAAAGGACGATTGGTTGGGATTAACACAGCCATCCAAAGCAATACCGGAAGTTATACGGGTTATGGATTTGCAATTCCGAGTAACATTGTTCAAAAGATTGTTCAAGATTTCATCGAAAAAGGAGAAGTATTGCGCGCATTCGCTGGAATGGATGTCACTGAGCTCGCTTCTGGCGAAACCGAATCTTTGTCCCTCAAAAATGAAGCCCTTAAAATTAAGGAAATCCAAAGTGACGGACCTGCTGCAAAAGCTGGCTTAAAAGTGAACGATGTGATTGTAAAAATTGGGAACACCACAATCAATGGACGTTCGAGCTACGATGAATTCATGGCATACCAACGTCCAGGCAAAAGCGTTTCTGTCGTGGTTTTAAGGGGTGGTAAAGAAATGACAATTAACCTCAATTTGATTGATAAAAGAGAAAACCAAGCTCTCATTATGAAGGGTGCGGTGAATAGTAAATATTTAGGTGCCGACTTCCAACCGTTGAGTAAAACAGATTGTGATAAGTATAAAATTACATCAGGAATTCGCATTTTAAACATTCAAAGGAATCAATTTATTGCTCAAATGGGATTGCCAAATGGTTTTATATTGACAAAATTTAACGGTAAAACCTACACCGAAGCTGAAGATCTCATTGCCGCTATGGAAGCTGGAAATGGAAGAATTGAAATCGAAGGAAAAGACCCAAATGGAAGTCCAAGGAGTTATTCGTTCTTCCGTTATTAATCTATGATTTCCTTGAACAAATCTTCTGTGCTCCGCATTTTAATTGTTTTATTTTATTTTATTGAGGGACAAACGATAGGGTTTGGACAAAAATATTATCCTCTTCCAAAAAGATTCGATGATTGTGCCAAACCACCGCTCACTAATTATGCTGAGGATAAAAATTGGGCTGCATTACCTTGGAAACAAGATTATGCCGACAAAACACCCAATGGATTGGAAAATAATCAAGATTCTGCGAAAGCAGATGTCTTTTACATTCATCCAACAACATACAGAAATAAACCAATCAATGAATTTCTGTGGAATGCTGACGTAACCAACGAAGTTGAAAATGAAGCAATAGAAAAGAGTCCTATCCAATATCAAGCTTCTATTTTCAATGGAAGTTGTAAGGTTTATGCTCCAAGATACCGTCAAGCCCATTTTTATTGCTTTAAAACACCTCATTTAACAGACAAATGGAAAGCTTTAGATTGTGCTTATGAAGATGTTAGAAATGCATTTCTACACTACCTAAAACATTACAATCATGGAAGACCAATTGTGATTGCTTCACATAGCCAGGGCACCATTCATGCGCATAAAATTTTACAAGAGTTTTTTAGTGATACCTTAAAATCAAAATTGGTGGTTGCCTACATTATTGGAATGCCTGTACCCAAGGATTCTCTGCCAAAAATTGACTTTTGCAAAGTCCCAAATCAAACACAATGCTGGGTAAGTTGGAGCAGTTACGAAAGGAATTTCATACCCGAAAATTATCATGCTGCACTCGAAAGAGCTATCTGCATCAATCCTTTAACTTGGAAATATGATGAACAATATGCGGCTGCTGAGTTGAATAAGGGTGCCGTTTTGGTTCCGTTCCAAAAAGTGCTATCGAAACGTTGCGATGCCCAAGTTAATGGAGGAATACTTTGGGTAACGAAGCCAAAATTTAGAGGTAGTTTTTTATACACGAATTCAAACTACCATATTGCCGATATGAATTTCTTTTATATGGATATTCGTGAAAATGTTGCACAGCGAATTGAGCATTTTATTTCAACGAAATAAAGAATATTCGTTGTTGACAATCGATTCAGCAACCCCACAATCTTATATTGGAGAAAAATCCTTCCTGGGAAAATGCAGAACTGAGAGATTCATCATCTTGTCGAATAGATAGCCACAGCCATTCATAATTTTTATTATCTTCGTAAGAGAAATTTCTATGATGAAAAAATGGTTTAAGCGTATCGGCATCACATTTGCCGCAATTTTTTTAATTTTATTGGTATTGCCTTTTGCTTTTAAAGGTAAAATTATGAAAATGGTACAAGAAGGAGCAAGTGCTTCTGTAAATGCCAAAATTTCATTCGATGATGATTTAAGCCTTAGCTTAATTAGAAACTTCCCGAATCTTTCAGTTGGTGTTAACAACTTAAAAGTCATTGGTGTAGATTCTTTTAAGCAAGATACATTATTCTCAGCACCAGAAATTAGAATGACAATCGACATCTCTTCTCTTTTAGGTGGAAATAAACCAATTTCAATTCGACGTATCTATTTAAAACAACCCCGTTTAAATGTGGTTGTACTAAAAAGCGGAAGGGCAAATTACGACATTGCGAAGCCAGATACTTCAACTGCTGTTGACACGTCAACAAGCGCTCCTATATCCCTCAAATTAAAAGATGTTGAAATTGAAGATGGTAACATTGCTTATAACGACCAAAGCATGGGATTTGAAATGGTTTCTGGTGGTTCTAATTTGATGTTACAAGGCGATTTCGCCAATAACATTTTCGTCATGAACACCCAATTAAGCTCTAAGAACTTAAATATGAGTTACGGCGGTATGACACTCGTTTCGAAATCAATTTTAGACGTAAATACAAATATTGATGTCGATTTAAATAAAATGCGTTTTGCCATTAAAGACATTGCCGTAAAAATGAACGAATTGCCTTTAGATGCCAAAGGATGGTTGCAAATGAATGAAAACAACATGGACATGGACTTTGCGATTAATGCGCCAACTTCTGACTTTAAAGCATTCCTATCTGTTGTTCCAGGCTGTTACACAAATGACTTTTCTAATGTGAAAACTTCAGGTAAAATGGGAATTAAATTTGGTATCAAAGGCATAATGGATAGCCTAAGAATGCCAACAACAAACATGGAATTGAAAGTTGAAAACGGATCTTTCCAATATCCATCTTTGCCCGCTGGAGTTACCGGAATTAACGTAGATTTCAAATTCAACAATGCCGATGGAAATCCAGACCATACGATTGTTGATCTAAGCAAATTCCAACTCAATTTTGGGGGAGAACCTCTTGATGCAAAACTTTATTTATCAACTCCAATTTCAAACGCTTACGCAAAAGGAAGCCTAAAAACTGCACTTCATCTCGAAAAATGGTTAAAGTTGATGCCGCTTGAACAAAACACTTCCCTCAAAGGCAATATCAATGCTGATTTTAATTTTGAAGGACATTATTCCGAAATTGCTCCCGGTAAGATGCAAGATCTGAATGCCGCAGGACAATTAATGGTGAATGGTTTATACTATACTTCACCAAGTACATTGCCGCTTTCTTTGAATAATTTAAAGGTTACAATCAACCCTAAAGAGTTTGATTTGGCTTCAATGGATTTGGGATATGGAAAATCAACCATTTCTGCATCTGGAAAAATCACCAATATGCTAGGTTATGCTTTCAATGGAGAAACTTTGCACGGAAACCTTATGGTTTCAAGCAAATCTCTCGATTTAAACGAATGGATGAACTCGTTACCTAAATCAACTGAACCGGCTAAAGTGGACACATCTTCTGCGCCAATGAGTGCCGTGGAACTGCCTAAGAATTTAGATTTCACGTTCACTGCAACTGCAGGAAAAATGATTTACCAAACCTACACCCTTACTGGTTGCGTTGCCAAAGCCACGATCAATAAAGGAATTCTAAATATTGATCCTATCAGAGCCAATCTTTGGGGAAGTACATTCGAAATGAATAAAACTTCATATAGCTATGAAAAAGGTGGTGATCCAAAAGTTGCAAGCAGCATTGTTCTGCTCAATCTTAATCCTAAAAACATTACCGACAACATTGAACTCGTAAATAAATACGCTCCTATTTTAAAAGAAATTGAAGGAATGGCTAACCTAAATATGGGCATGAAAACAAACCTTACACAGGAAATGGGCGTTGACATGAATTCTGTTTTTGCAGATGGAAATCTCGACTTAATGCAAGGTATTTTTAACATTCCAAATTGGATGGGAGAAGCTGCTAAATACTTTAATTGGGATAGTAAAAAAATTGAAGTTCAACCAAGCAACTACGGATTCGCAATTGCAAATGGTGAACTTACTTTGAAAGATTCAATTAAGCTCACATTGCCACGTGGAAGCAAAATGAGCATCATTGGTAAAGTTGGATTAGATCAAAAAGTAGATTTCGGAGGGAAATTATCTTCCGATGGAAAATCATTGCCCTTTAAAATTTCAGGAACTGTTTCAGCTCCAAAATTAGTGATAGACTGGAAATCATTTGGAAAAGGACTAATACAGCCGAAACTCGACAAAGTGAAAGAAGATGTAATGAACAAAGCCAATGCCGCTGCAGATAAGGTTCTAGATAAAGCGCGACAAGAAGCAGATCAAATTCGTCAAACTGCCCATCAGAAAGCCGAACAAATTAGAGCAGAAGCCAGGAAATTAGCCGATAAAGAACGCCAAGAAGGAGAAAAACTTTCTGCTGATGCTTTAACAAAAGCCAATGCTGAAGCTGATAAATTAATGGATAAAGCAAAAAATCCACTTGAAAAGTATGCAGCAGAAAAGGCGGTAAAAGCCATTAAAAAAGAAGCTGAAAAGAAAGCAAATCAATTCAAAACAATTGCCAATTCTTCTGCCGATAAAATAGAGTCTGAAGCCAATAAAAAAGCCGAACTGCTAGAAAGCGAAGCCGACAAAAAGGCATCTTCAATCATTCAAAATGCTGAAGAACAACGCAATAAAATGAATAAAAAATGATTCCATGAGAAACAATCGGATTAAGAATTGTGCTTTTTTTCTGATTTCATGCTTTTGTTTGAACTTTGGTTTTGCGCAAAAATCGAAGCCCAATAAAAATACTAAACCCGCTCCAGTTAAACCTGAGGCAGGAACCGTTAAAACCAATTTTATTCGTTTTAATTGCAATCAAACTTTGTTTGATGTTCCGGTTGATAAACAAAAAATCATCATTCCGGAAGGACAGTTTTATGCAAAACTGAAATTATTGTCGCCAATCAAACCAGGTGAAGTAGATTTCGGTCTTGAATATGCTGTTTTAGAGCCATTTAAAGATACCATCTTCATTCGAAGCATCAACCAATTTTATCTGCAAGACCCTAAAACCAAAGCTTATTTTGCCGTTTCTCAAAATTACCATGCAAAATTTCATGCCAGCAAGAAAAAACCGGCATTCATTCCAGAAAACGAAAAAATTTACCAAATCAGCAAAGGACAAATATTCAAAGCGGTCTTATATCATTTAGTTGATTTTGATACCATTAATGCTGGAGGAAGAGGTTCAATCACTGGATTTTATCCAACAGAAATCACACCTCTTTCGAAGCCGTTTAAAACCCCTACAATTATCAATAAAGATAGCTTTTTGGCCATGGTGGCCAATCCAAACTTCTCTTTTCACAATTGTCCCGACAATCCAAACATGCGAGGATTTTTTGTTGATTCTGCAACCTCAGATACCATTCGAGTAACAAATAGCTCTATGAAACCAGGATTGAGGATTTTGTATAAATCGAAAGGCAGTAAATCTTGGACAGCCATCAATCCAGATTTCCATTTTTATCCATACAACGGTGTCATTGGTACAAAAAACAAATTAAAGTATTCAAATTCAATTCCTTATTCAACCGATGTAAACTTCTTTTATTATACCAACAAATGCTGGATATTGCCCGGTCAAACTTCTACACAGGAACAATTTTCAAATCAAAAAATACCTGACGGCATTGATAACACTCCATTTATCCCTGCAAAATTCTTTAAAAAAGTCAAGTAATTAGAAGAATTTGAAGAAGATTAACGCTTCATGAATTTCTGAGGGACGTGTCCCTCCAAATGAATGAATGCAAATAATTTATGAAGTATTTTTACTTAAATTACGCTATGTAATTTGGTGTTGTTCTTAAGATGCTTAAAAATTTCTCAATTTTTCAATCACAAAATCAACCATTTCTGACGTTACATCTAAATGTGTAACCATCCGAATTTGCGTTGCACTCATTGCCGAAACCCGAATGTTATGAGAGAACAAATAATCAGAAACCTGCTTTACCGTGTGCTGCTGATTCACCTTGAAAATCACAATATTTGTTTCTACCGGCAACACCGATTCAACCCAACTAAGTTGTTCCAATGTAGTTCCTAAAAGTGCAGCCAATCGATGATCTTCCGCCAAACGACTCACATGATTTTCCAAAGCATATGAGGCAGCAGCTGCTAGAAATCCTGCCTGACGCATACCTCCTCCCATCACTTTCCTCACCCTGCGGGCTTCTTTGATGAAAACCTTCGTACCCAATAAAACACTGCCAATTGGAGCACCCAATCCTTTGCTCAAACACAAAGAAATACTATCAAACAATTGTCCATATTCCAAAGGATTGGTATTTTTTGCAACAATGGCATTCATCAAACGAGCACCATCTAAATGCAGTTTCAACCCCTGTTCAACGCAAAGTTTCTTAATGGAAGCAATTTCTGATAAATCATAACAACTACCCCCACCCCTATTGCAAGTATTTTCCAAACTCACCAAGCGGGTACGCGCGCGATGCACATCATCTGGATTTACAACTTCCAAGATTTGCTGGGCTGTGATTTGACCTCTATTGCCTTGAATTAAGCGGGCTTGACAACCAGAATTTCGTCCAATTCCACCGCCTTCGTAATAATAAATGTGCGAACCCTCTTCGCAAATTACCTCGTCGCCGGGTTGGGTATGAACATTAATGGCGATTTGGTTTGTCATGGTTCCGGAAGGACAAAACAGGGCGGCTTCCATACCAAACATTTGAGCAGCCTTAATTTCCAGGGCATTCACCGAAGGATCTTCGCCAAAAACATCATCCCCAACAGCTGCATTCATCATGGCAGCGTGCATTGCTGGGGTTGGTTTGGTAAACGTATCTGATCTTAATTCTATGAGTGTACTTTCTGTTGTCATTTTTTTAATGAGGGACATTGGAGTCCCTGCCAAGTTTCAAAGTAACGAATTTCCTGTTAAATTTTCAGTTTAGAATCCCTCAAAATTAAAACCTTTGAAATGTTCGCCTATCTTTGTGCTGAGAAACATCCCTCAAAAAGAAAATCATGTTAGAAAACTGTTACACCACCAATAAATTATTAAGCAAAGAAGAAACAATTGTTGCCATTTTGCGTGACGCTGAAGACCAATGGGAATTTGTTGGTAACGAACCTAACAAAGAGGAAGAAATTGTTGTTGTTTCTTTAGACCAAGTTTACGAAGCCTACCCAGAATTGAAAGCCATTTGTGAGCAATTGGAATTAAGCCAATGTGCAGTGTGGGACAATGTAGACAGCGAGTGGTTAATTGACGATTACGACGACGAGGAAGAATACGACGAAGACGAATTTGAGGAAGAGGAAGACGCTTCCTAATCACCAATTTCACTCTATATTCGGCGATTATAATCACCAATTTCACTATGAATTTGGTGATTAGGCTTAGTAATGCAATTAGATTAACGAATGAGCGTGACACTGCCGTGCAATGAAACCAAATCTTCGTTCGGGAATTTGTATTTTAAAAGGTAAAAATAGGTTCCAGATGAACACGTTTCTCCAGTGTTCTCAACCTGACCATTCCACATTCGCGATGGATCTTTTGATTGGAAAACCAATGTCCCCCAGCGATTAAAAACCTCTATTTCAAAGTATTCTTGTCCCGAAATAGGCACCCTAAATTCATCATTCTTACCATCTTGACTACCCGGTGTAAATACATTTGCCAAAAAGATAGATTGATTATAACTTACCTCACCACAGAAAGTATCATTGCATCCAACAACACCAGATTCGGCAATTAAACAAACATAAAATGTCCCTAAATCTGTGTAATTAAAGCAAATATTTGACTTGGTTACCGTTGAATCGATACGAATATCATTGGCATATTTACCTTGAAATGACCAACGATATAAATTTGAATTCTGACTTAAATTTTGAAAGCAAAAATTCGGTTTTAATGTCGAGTCAATTGCAAATTTCGCAACTGGTTTAGGTGAATAAATGAATTGTACAGAATCTCTCAATGATGGAGCCACATCAGACATTAAATATAACTTAACCGGTATTCCATAATATTTGGGATCTACCGTAAATTTAGCATTCAACTTTGATGTATCATCAAATGTACCAGCATCTTTACTTTCACTTTTCCAATGAAATTTATTGATGCCCAATTTTTTACCTTGCAACTGAATGGTTGAACTCCCACCACATATAATAGGATTCACCTTGCCAGCATCTAAAAATATTTTGATTTCACTGCACAACGTATCGTTACAACCTGTGGACCCTTCTGCAATCATGCAAACAAAACGATTTCCAACCGTTTTATAAGTATAACAAATTCCACCAAATGGCGAAGTTGGATCTTCCAAAAAATCTTTTGAAGGACCCTTTTCAATATCGTTCGGATGGTTAAATCCCCAACGTGTTTTAATGGTTCCTAAGCTTTTATCGGTAAAGCAAAATCTAGGAGCATTTGAAGAATCAATTGTAAAATCTGCGGTAGTTGCAAAAGAAATGTTAAACTGCACCGAATCTTTACGAGAGGCACAATTGCCATTTGCCACCAAATACAATTTCACAACACCTTTGTAACCAGGTTTCACTGTAAACTTTGGCTTTAATATTGTTGAATCGTCTAAACTGCCCGACTGAGGATATGCATTGATCCACCGGTAACATTTACTTCCAATGACAGTTCCATTCAGTTGAACCACTGAAACCGTGCATCCTTTCAGTTGAACAGTACCGGCATCAATCACAAACGGAGGAATGGGTACTCGGCATCCATAATTCGCATATAAAATGCTTCCATCATACTCAAAATCAGTTACAGCGCCATCATCGGCACCTTTTGATCCAGCCTGATTTAACAATTTGCTACGATCATATACAACAGTATCTGAAACGCCGTTGTTGGTTAAAATAAAAGTTCTTGTAGCGGCGGTTCCGAAATTCACAAAATGACCTGCAGTATTCCCTGATTTTTGAAAAATCACATACAAGGTATCACTAAGGTCGCTAAAGTCTTGAGCTGTTTGGCTAAAACTCTCACTGGTAATAAATAACAAATTCGAATATGCAGGAATGACATCTGTGGAATTTAGGCCAATCAACAAACCACAATTGCCTTTATTTTTAATTGTATTATTTAAATACGTAATTTTATTTTTTGTACTATTCGTTAAGTTGGTTACACCACGCCAAGGGTTTGATGAATTTGTACCCCAATTCACCATACCCGCAACATAAGTGGGAACACCAAACTTTGAAGGATTCAATGGATTTTTGCCCACTTGAATGCGTATCATTTCATTTTGGCCTTCATTGGAACCATCACATGCATCCACCAAAATGCTCACAATTTCAAATGCTTTTGAGGGATATTTTCCCTGGCTCAAACTTGAGCCACATTGGGGAAAAGCATGATTGAATATCCCTAAAAATGAGAAAAATAATAGATTTATTTTTAAGGATAATCGCATAAAATGACGAAAAGTTTAGATTAATTCTTACAAAGATACGAAAGTATGATGCATTGATTATCAATCAATCAACAGTGAAATGTTAAATTATTGCTTCTTTTGAGCCCATAGCGCACTCAAATGAACCAATACTTCACTGGCTTTTTCCATATCTTGAACACTCACATATTCATGTTTCCCATGAAATGCCATTTCTCCAGTAAAAATATTCGGACAAGGTAAACCCATGAAGCTCAAGCGACTACCATCGGTTCCACCGCGGGCACTTGTAAGTTGAGGTTCAATGCCAGCCATTTCAATGGCTTTAATTGCAAATTCAGAAATTTCAGGGGTTAATTGAACAACTTCCTTCATGTTTCGGTATTGTTCAGCAACTTGCATATCTGCCGTTGCACCAGGATAATCGGCAACAGTGGCTTCCATAATTGCTGTCAATTTTGCTTCGTGCTCAGCCAATTGCGCAGTGTTAAAATCCCTCACAATAAATTTCACCCAAGCATGTTCCGCAACGCCACCCATGGTTACAGGATGAACAAACCCTTCTCTTCCAGATGTGGTTTCTGGACTAAATGAATCTTTAGGAAGGCGGTTTAAAAAGTCACCAGCAATTTTCAACGCATTCACTAACTTATCTTTAGCATAGCCAGGGTGGGCAGAAATGCCATAAAAATTCACGGTTGCACCATCGGCACTAAACGTTTCATCTTCATAGCAACCACGCTCTCCGGCATCTAAAGTATATCCGTAATCGGCACCTAATTTCTCAATATTTACATAATCAACCCCATGTCCTATTTCTTCATCAGGCGTAAACAAAATCTTAATATCTCCATGTGGCAACTCAGGATGATTGACCATGTGTTGCACGTAATCCATAATAATTGCAACGCCCGCTTTATCATCAGCGCCTAACAACGTAGTTCCAGAGGCAGTGATGATATCATCGCCGATTCTTTCTAACAAATAAGGGTGTTCTGAGGAACGTATCACTTGCGAATGATCATCGGGAAGCACAATATCTTGACCTTGGTAATTGTGATGAATGATTGGTTTCACATTTGCACCGGTGCAATCTGGGGAAGTATCAACATGAGAGCAAAAGCAAATGGTTGGCACTTTGCCGTCAACATTTGATTTTAGGGTTGCATAAACATAGCCAAACTCATCGAGATGAGCATCATCCAATCCCATTTCAAGTAACTCTTTCACCAACAAACGGCTTAAATCTTTTTGTTTTTCGGTACTCGGAAAAGTTGTTGATTCAGGGTCACTTTGCGTATCAATTTTCACATAATTGCAGAAACGGGATTCTATGTTCATATTTCAAAGATAAGGAAGTTTATAAAGGTTTATAAGGGTTTATAAAGGTTTATGGGAAAATTAATTAAACTTTAAACACCCAGTTAAACATTTATAAACATATAGTTTAGATTACAAATGAGGGTACTATTTTTATTTTCTGTATTTAACTACATGAAACAATTTATCTATTCTTTTGAAAAATTAGAAGTTTGGAAGCATTCCAAAAACTTAACTAAAACAATTTATTCAATGACTCAAAGTTTCCCAAAAACTGAGATAAATGGATTAACAAACCAAATGAGAAGAGCTTCAATATCAATTTCTTCCAATTTAGCTGAAGGATGTGGTCGAAAAATCGGGAAAGATCAAGCTAGATTTTATCAAATTGCTTTATCAAGTTCATTTGAATTGCTAAATCAAACAATTATAGCTTTAGAAATTAATTATATCAATGAAGAAGAGTATCAACAATGTAGAAAGTTGATTGAAATTATTTCGTTTCAAATCAATTCATTGCATAAATATACATTAAAAAGTGAAATGAGTTGAAAAAAAAAGCAGCGAACGTAAACCAACGGCGCTGCTTTTTTTATGTGTTCATTTAATTCGTTTATAAACCTTTATAAACCCTCATAAACCTTCATAAACCCTCATAAACCTTTATAAACTTTATTTTACACCAAATCTGTTAAACTCATTTCTAAGGCCTTAGCACTAATCCCAGTAGTTTTTGGGTTAAATTGGTGTACACGCATAATGCTAGAGCGGATGATGTTACTTACGTCTTTAAAAATGGCTACATCGGTAACTTCGGCATCTTGCTTCATTAAGTAAGCAAAAACCCTTGCCATTCCACAGTTTGCAATAAAATCTGGAATCACAGCAAATTGACTATCAGCCAATTTAGAGATTGGTCCCATGAAGATTTCTTCGTCCGCAAATGGAACATTTGCACCACAAGAAACAACTTCAATGCCTGCTTTTGCCATGCGATTCACTTGATCTTCGGTCACCAAGCGGCTTGCAGCACCAGGAATGAAAATTTCCGCAGGAATATCCCAAATTTGGGCATTCACCTCTTCAAATGAAAGCATGTTAGGCGCATTCAATTCGTTGCCATTTCTGGTTAAAAACAATTCTAAAATTTCATCATGACCTAAACCATTTTTATTGATAATGCCTCCTTTTCTGTCGACAATACCAGCAATTCTTACTCCGTATTTTGTGAGGTAGAATGCAGCAGCAGCAGCAACATTGCCCCATCCTTGAATGATGGCAAATTTATTATTCATAAAACCACCATAAACTTCATAATAGTGGCGAACTCCCTCAGCAACACCCCAGCCAGTGATCATATCGGCAATGGTTAGGTTTTTAGAAACATCGGGACTTAAACGTTCGTCGGTGATCGGTAATAAAACACCTTTTTGAAGTCTAGAAATGGCCTTTAGTCTATCTTCAGGAGTGTAATTGACAAGGTGACCATTTACAACTCCTTCTTGGGGATGTAAAACACCAAGTGCGGCGGTCATTGGAATGACTTCGTGAATTTCATCTACGTTTAAATCGCCACCGGTACCATAATAGTTCTTCAATAAAGGACGCACTGCTTTGTACCAACGCTCAAGAACGCCTTTTTTACGTGGATCAGCAGGGTCGAAATTGATACCAGACTTAGCACCGCCAATTGGAGGGCCAGCCACGGTAAATTTCACTTCCATCGTTTTTGCCAAACTTTCAACTTCACGCTGATTGAGGCCTTTGCGCATTCTAGTTCCACCTCCGGCCGCACCATTTCGCAATGAATTGATTACAATCCAACCTTCAGCCTCTGTTTCGGCATCTTTCCAAGCAAAAACAATTTCGGGTTGTTTTCCCTCAAACTTTTGTATTAACTGATCTAATTTCACGTGTATATTTTAAATTAATTTAGAAAAATTTCCATCCAATGAACCACCCACAAAAGCGGCAGAAGCACCTGTTGCATCGGGAAGTGTATTGCAAATATTTTGAACCCTCATTGCGCCCAACAATGCAAAAATCATGGCTTCTTTGTAATTCACCATTTGAGCATCGGGAACCACAATTTGCGCCTCGGTCTCTGATTTTATATAGTCAATCAAACATTGATTGAAAGCACCACCGCCAGTGACCAAAATTCGCGAATTCTGCAAATCTTTTTCAGCAATTCGCTCAATTGCAATTGCAATTTGAGTGGCAATGTGCATCACCAAGGTTTTCATTCTATCTTCCAACGGCTGATCGTCGTATTCACGAACCAAATGCCAAAAATTCTTATTAATCCACTCCCTTCCTAAACTTTTAGGGGCAGATTGTTTATAAAACTCAATGTCGTTTAATGCTTGTAATAAAGGATAAATGATATTCCCACTTTCAGCAATTTCGCCATTTTCATCATATTTCAAATCACGTTCTCTTGCCAGACGGTTTAAAACGATGTTACAGGGAGAAATATCAAACGCAATTCTTTTGCCTAAGTGCTTTGTTGAAACATTGCAAAATCCACCTAAATTGAGGCAAAAATCATAGTCGTTAAACAATAAATCATCGCCTAAACCAACCAAGGGTGCGCCTTGTCCTCCTAATGCCACATCTCCCCTTCTAAAATTGGTCACTGCAGGAATTCCAGCAGTTGCAGCCAACGTAGCACCATCGCCAATTTGTGAGGTAATCCAATTCTTAGGGTCGTGGAAAATGGTATGTCCGTGAGATGCAATTAAATCAATTTCTAACCCCGTTTCTTGTTGAAAACCTTTAGCCAATTCACCCAAATAACGCCCATAAAACACATCTGTTTTTACGAACAATTCCGAATTTTGATATTTTAGTTGCGATAAACGCACCCTCCAAGTTTCATTGTAAGGAACAGTAATTGCACGATCAATGTTCACCGCCCAATTTCCATTGTTGTTTTGCACATTGCAGAGGGCTAAATCAATGCCATCCATGCTTGTGCCGCTCATAATTCCTAATACCTTCATGTTGCGTAAAAACTCAATTCATTGCAAAAATACGGATTGAATTGCAATAATTATTGCAAGCCCACTTTTTTGTCCCTCAAATAAAAAAAGACGCATTTATCCGAAACTTTTTGTAAAATGCATGTTCAAATACACATTTCAATGAAAAGGAAATCATTTTTAAGCCTTGGAACAGGCATTCTTGCCGCGTCAAGCTTCAAATCAGCAAATGCTAAAATCTTAGATGCACAATACAACGATGTTGTTTCAATGTCGAATTCTGGCTATCAAGAATTTGATTGGAAGACACTTAGAACACTATTTCCTTTAAACAACGACCGTATTTTCTTAAACAACGGCACCATGGGAATCACACCTTACCCTGTGCTCAAAGCAGTACAAAATAGTTTTGAAAAAATTGCCGAAACCGCTGAATATCCTCACCATTCCGACAACTTAGAGAAAATTCTTGGCGAAATCATTGGGGCCGATGCCAAAGAAATTGGCATCACCAAAAATGTAAGCGAAGGCATCAATCACATCTGTTGGGGATTGGATCTTAAGCGAGGCGATGAAGTGATTCTCACTGAACACGAACATGTTGGGGGATGTTTGGCGTGGTTATACAGAGCCAAAATTGATGGCATTGTCATCAAAACATTTGCATTGGGCAAAACCGCCGATGAAACTTTAAACAACTTAAATGCTGCAATCACCAAGAAAACCAAGGCCATTGCAGTGCCACATATTCCTTGTACAATTGGTCAAATTTTACCCGTCAAAGAAATCTGCACCTTGGCGAAAAGCAAAAATATCATCAGCTGCATCGATGGTGCGCATCCACTTGGGATGATTCAATTTAATGTGAAGGACATTGGCTGCGACTATTACGCAGGGTGCTTCCACAAATGGGCCCTTGGGCCTATTGGAACTGGTTGGCTTTACATTTCACAACAACGCATGCAGGAAACCAAGATTTTCCATGTTGCGGCATATAGTGCAAATGAATTCAACATGCGCAGCAATCCGCCGAGCATGGGTCCCATTTTAGATCAAGCAAGTCGTTACAGTTATGGAACATTTTGTGGTCCATTGCATATTGGTGCAACCAAGGCATTGGAGTTTTATCAAAAAATAGGTCCGAGCAGAATTGAGGCAAGGGTTAAATTCTTGGCTGAGAAATTGCAAAACTCGCTGTTAGAATTTGGCGACAAAATTGAAATGTTAACGCCAACGGAGGAAAAATCGAGGGGTGCACAAATTGGATTTAGAATTAAGCAATCTAAAAAAGACAATCCCAACATTGGATTTGTGAATCACGCACGTTCGAATCAAATGATTTTAAGACATGTTGCAGAAAACGGCCTCGACAATATTCGCATTTCTACGCATTACTATAATTCCGAAGAGGAAATAGAACAATGCGTATCTTTGCTCAAAACTTATGCTTTCGGATAAAACCAATGAACAAAATGCCCATTCTTTTTTTGAGGGATGGCATGAAAATCAAACCGAATTTGGTTTGAATACATCGGGAAGCACGGGGCATCCAAAATCGATTGCACTCGAAAGGGAAAAAATGATTTGGAGCGCTCAAAAAACCTTCGAAGCTTATTTTACAAGAAGCATAAATAAATATCAACTTTGTTGTTTGCCCGTAACCAAAGTTGGTGGGCTCATGCAACTTGTTAGAAGTGCGGTGTGGAACACTCCAATTGATGTTGTGGAGCCTTCATCGAACCCTTTGCTAAATTACTACGGCACAGCTGCAATTACTTCACTCACTCCAATGCAATTGGCTGTAATTGTTGAACATGAAGAGTCGAAACATATCTTGCACCAATTTCATACCGTGCTCATTGGTGGCGGTGATATTTCGAGGGATTTAGAACAATTATTGCTACAAGAATATCCAGATACAAGATGGATACATACGTTTGGCATGACGGAAACTTACTCTCACTTTGCCGGCAGATTTTTGGGTGAAAAAAACTATAAAGTATTGCCAGAGACAGAAATATCTACGACATCCGATGAAACCTTACAACTTAGAAATTTGATCACAAACCATGAATGGTTAGCCACCAACGATCTCATTGAAATTGTCAATTCTAATGAATTTATTTGGAAAGGACGCATTGATTTCACCATTAATTCTGGTGGTGTGAAGATTCAATTAGAAACTGTTGAAACAGAAATTGCCGAACTGACATCTTGGACACAAAACACCTTTTGTTGTTGGTATGAAAACGATGCAATTTTAGGTCAAAAGCTTATTTTATTGACCACGCAATCAAATGTCCCTCAAAATTGGAATTTTACAAACCCCTATTTCAAACCAAAGGAAATTTACACAATTGAAGCATTGTGTTATTCAGAAAACGGGAAAATTAACCGTTCAAAAAGTTACGAATTGACTAAAATCAAAGCGATTTAAATCCCAAATAAATTCCGATTACCATGGCGATGATGCCAATAAATCTGGTGATATTCGATTTGATTTGTGCTTTCAAATAGGCTTCAGGCAAACCCAATTCTTTTTGTTTTTTGAAAGTATACACAAAAGACAGAACCATATAGATAAAAAGTAGGATGAAATAAACCGTTGTAGGCGGCACATTTCTTTGGGTCAGCCAATCTCCTGCCCCGCTATACATCACAACCAAATAAGCGAATACGATAGAAGCGAGCAAAATAATTGAAGTTACACGCATTTTAGAAAAACTTGAAATCAACATTCCTTTTTCTTCATTTGAAAGGACTTTCAATCCTTTTTCTGAAAAAATTCTCGAAATAATGAG
>CAIRMY010000105.1 GCA_903879775.1 uncultured Bacteroidota bacterium | reverse complement strand
CTTCCCATTGAACAGCCCTTACATCGATAAAATCGAAATCAATCGTAGAGGTAAAGTACGTCGTGCACGTATTTTCTATCTTCGTGAGCAAATTGGTAAAGCTGCACGTATCAAAGAACGTCGTAGATAATCCAATTATAAACACATTAAAAAAAGACCTTGCTTGCAAGGTCTTTTTTAGTTTATACTTACAAAGAAGGGTTTATGAAGGTTTATGAAGGTTTATAATGGTTTATAAGGGTTTATAAAGATTCAAGTAGGTTCAACAAATAAACGATTGAAGGATTATTAGAAGGATTAAACGATTAGATGGGTTCAAGTTTACCTACAAGCCATAAGTCCATAAGCATAGGAGCCGAAAACAACATTAAAACAAACACTAAACTTTGAACGATTAGTAATGGTTAAAAGGGTGAGATAGATTAGAAACTATAAACGTTAAACGTTAAACGTTAAATTTCATTAAAAAACATACCACCAATACTCCCCAACCCTACCCACATTCCGCGGTTTCCAGTTCAGTTCTCTGAAATACTGCTGTGCGTGAAGCGTGTCATTGGTAATCAATCCCTCAGCACCGTCTTTTCTGAATTTATCAAACAAATCAGATTTCTCCTCTAAATTATACCAAGGGAATCCCTTTGCCTGTAAATAGTAAAAATCCACACACCCCGATTGATCTAAACCTACGATCCAACGTTTTTTCAAGGAACTAAGCTTTGCAACTTTTTCCTGATTTTCAATCAATGCGTGACTTACCCTCCAGTTATCGGGTCGCCAATTTCGATTCATTCTTAACCACGCCCAAACTGGAGAGAATAAAATGAGTACAATTGCAATTTTAACCAATTTTGCATTCTTGGTTTGCATTAACCCCAATAGACTCAATAGAACAACAAAGGGAGCAAATACAAGGGTATAATATCCATGAATTCTCAATTGATATTGCATTGACACATAGAACAATACAATGCCAATAAAAACACCTGTAAACCTCAAATCTTTCAATTTTGTGGTGATTGCAACTTTCAATCCGATCAGAAAAGCAAACAGCAACCCATAGCCTACCCAAGTTTCTGGCAAATCGCTCAATAAATTCACAGCCAATGTTTTTAATTTCATTAAACCGCCGTCTATGAATCGAATTTCATGTACAAATTCATAAATTCCGTTCATCGAGGTGAGCACTTTTGCCCAATAATACCATCCTAAACTCAAGCATAATACAACCGAACCCATGACGCAAATCCACATAAAATTCAATGTTTTATATCGTTTCTGCGCTAAAATGTCCCCCAAGAAAATAAAACCTGGCATTAAAAACATAATCTTTGTCATGCCTGCGAGCGATAAAAGCACAGTCGACAAAAATCCAATTAAAAATGCTGGGCGATCTAGAAATTTCAAGTAAAAATACCAACCCCAAACCATGCAGGTTAAGGCCAATAAATCGGGTACAGCATTGATGCTATGGTAATAAAATTCTGGAATTCCAATAAATGCAATTCCAGCTAAAAATGAATAAAATTGTTTTTTAAAGTAATACTGACTCAAATAATAAATTCCAAAAATCGCCAAAACCCCTATAATCAAGCTCAAATACCGATGCAAATTCTGTGAAAACCCAAATATCTTATAGCCCACTGCCAAAGTATAGTCGTACGACGTAAATTGAGGCCCGGTAATGCCATTTGTATGGTACCGCTTATCAATTCTCGGATAAAGAATATTCATGTCCTCCTGGGCGTAATTTCTGGCAACCGCCAATGTGTTACATTGTCGCCAAACATGATTTCCTACTGCAGGGAGATTTAAATAATAAACATGAGAAACAAATTGTAACACAAAAAGGATGGCCAAACAATGCCATCGCTTTAATCCATTGATCATGTGTTCAATTTTAATTACCATGTATGGTCAATCACAATTTTAGGCGTTCCATTGATTGATTTAAATATCAAT
>CAIRMY010000104.1 GCA_903879775.1 uncultured Bacteroidota bacterium | reverse complement strand
TCTTTTGCTGCCCAATCATGGCTCGGTTGCGCCGCGGTATGCACAATCATAGAAATATCGTTTCCAAATTCAGAGAACAAGGATTCAAGATCCCCATAATTTCTGATATCAATATTTCTGGTTTCAAAATTTGGATATTTCTCTTCGAGGCGATTTTTGTTCCAAATGGTTGAGCCATCTGATCCAAAAAAGTAGGATCTCAAGTTGTTATCGACCCCTATAATTTTGTCAAATTTGTCGTGAAAGAATTCTACACTTTCTCCACCTATAAGTCCACTAGAACCTGTTATAATTGCAATTTTCATGTTATGCTAATATTGATTTTAATTGTTTTTCGTTTTCGGTGAGCCAATGATAAGAATCCTCAACCAATTGATTTACGGTTCGTGAGGGTTTCCAGCCACAAAGTTGGTTAATTTTGGAATTGTCTCCGATATAAATTCGCAAATCCGCAGCCCTGTTTTCAGTAATCTTTTGAATGTTGAGTTTGTTGCCGGTTATGTTTTCACAAAGAGTGGTCAATTCTAGCAGTGAAAAGCTTGTGTTTATTCCGCCACCGACATTCATCGTTTTGTTTGAAAAAGTGCTAAAGTTGTGGATTTGATAATCAATCAATTCTACCAAATCCTGAATATGTATGACATCTCTGGTTTGTTTTCCAGTACCATTGTATCCGATGTATGATAAAGAACCATTAAAGTAATGTCTTGCCAGCCAAAGAATTAATACACCTTGGTCAATTTTGCCCATTTGCCAAGGTCCGCTAATAACACCGCAGCGATTTACGATTGTTTCGAGCCCTTTATGCTCAGCATATTCTGTGATGAGTAATTCTGATGCCAATTTGGTAGCGCCATAAAAAGATCTTGAACCATCTAAAGGAAATGACTCAGATATTCCTTGGCGGGAAATTCCCGGTGTAGCTTGATCATCAGTCCATTCAAAACGGGTGTCTAATTCTGTCCAATTGGCGGATTCAATGGGCTTTACGGGATATATGCGACTGGTGCTTAAAAAAATGAATTTGGCCTGAGTTTTTGCAGCGTATTCCAAGATATTCACGGTACCATTCAAATTTGTATTGATCAATGGAAGTACGGGTGATTGGATGCCGCTGAGAACACTTGGGTCGGCACTGGCATCAATAATTAAATCACAATCGCCAATATCATTGAGATCTTCGGGATTTCGGATGTCGCCGTGGATGAAAGTGATTTTATGTTCGTTGAGTCGAGAAATATTCAATTCAGAACCCCGACGCCTCAGATTGTCAAATGCGATGATTTCATAATTTGGATGGGTGGTTTTGAGATGGATTCCCAAAGAACTACCGACGAAACCCGCGCCACCTGTTATTGCAATTTTCATAAATAAGTCGTGAAAATACTTCAAAATACTGTGAAAGAGATTAAATAAATGATATCTAAGTCTTTTGATTTGTGGAGTGAGGGCTAAATTTTATCTACGGAAGTAAGACATCAGTAGATATAATTTGTTGAGTGAAGAAAGATGGGATATTTTTGAGTAATTTGCATTCGATTTTACACGAATGAATTACGATAAATTTGAGTTGAAGCGTTTTGGAATAGACGGCCGTAACATGGAGTTGTTGAAAAACGCTGGTTTTAGTC